>JAYSVQ010000121.1:0-6818 GCA_043718485.1 Bacteroidota bacterium | reverse complement strand
TCAATTGGGTGCATTCTGAAAAGGTAGATGCTGATAATGTATCCTCTTTATTAAGTAAAGCGCATGGAATTTTGGTTGCCCCAGGTTTTGGGGAGCGTGGAATTGAGGGTAAAATCGAAGCTGTGCGTTACGCCCGTGAAAAGGGAATTCCATTTTTTGGAATTTGTTTGGGAATGCAAATGGCAGTGATAGAGTTTGGCCGTAACATTCTCAATTTAAATGATTGCAACAGCACTGAGTTTAATGCAGAAGCAAAGCATCAAACGATTTGCCTGATGGATGCGCAAAAGAAGGTTAAGCAATTAGGCGGAACGATGCGTTTAGGTGCTTATGCCTGTGATTTACAACCAAAATCTTTGGCAAGGAAACTTTACAAGGAAGATCAAATTTCTGAACGCCACCGTCATCGCTATGAGTTTAATTCTGCCTACTTAGTGCAATATGAGGATGCAGGGATGTTTTTTAGTGGAATTAACCCGGATACAGGTTTAGCAGAAATCGTTGAAATCAAGGATCATCCTTTTTTTATAGGGACTCAATTTCACCCAGAATACAAGAGTACGTTTGAAAATCCTCATCCTTTATTCACGGGCTTCGTAAAAGCGGCCTATGAATTTGCAAAAGGAAAGCCCGTATTGGTGGCAAAAACATGATAATGTTGAAAATGAAGCCCCAAAGGGGCGAATCTTATTGGTTCTTTTCTAAATTTGCCCCCGCACAAAGCCTAAATGGATAGAAATTATATAATCGGAATCGTCATGATGGTGGCGATTTTTCTTACTTGGACCTTTATAGCAGCTCCGGATGCATCAGAGGTTGCACGTCAAAAAGCCATTCAAGACAGTCTTGCCCTTATTGAAAAGGTTGAAGCGCCCTCCTTGGTGGGTGAAAGACCGGAAACGCAAGCAGCCGAAATTCAAAAGTTGGCGATTGACACCTTACCTGATTCTTTAAAGGCGTTGGCAAAAAGTCAGGAGGCGGAAACGAGGTTGGGTGAATTTTCGAGTGCAGGCCTTGGCGAAGAGAAATTTATTACGATTAAAACCGACAAGCTTTCTGCAAAATTCTCTACCAAGGGAGCGCGTTTAGTTTCTTTGGGCTTGAATGAAAAGGAGTATGTTTGTTATGATTCATCTGCCTTGTTTTTTCATAAAGAAGACCCTGAGAATGTTTTTCAAATTTTGTTCAGCTTAAGGGGAGAAAGGCAAAGGGTAATTAACTCAGGTGATTTATTTTTTGAACCCATAGGCTTAGACAAAAGTGAGGTTGTGTTGACGGGAGATGAAACCCTTGTGCTTCCATTTAGGGCGATGACAAAGGAAGGCAAGTATCTTGAGTTGCGCTATACCTTTTCCGGCAATCGGTTTGATTATAAGTTTAATGTTGATTTCGTTGGTTTAGATGATAAGTTAAAGGACCGTACCTATGAATTGGTTTGGATTTCAAAACTTCCGGTTACAGAAAAAACGGTTGAGGAAATCCGCAAAAAAGCTGCTGTTTTTTACCGCGAGGGTGATGATGTAGAAAGCCTAAATGCGATGAAAGAAGAGCGGCAAACCTATCAAGCCGCACAAGGTGGATTAGATTTCATTTCCTTTAATTCCCAATTCTTTGCGCATACCTTATTGGCACCTACCGGAAAGCCTTTTAGTTCATTTGATATCGCGATGGAAACCCCAACCGAAAAAGATTGGGTAAAGAAAATGGAAGCCAATGTGCGCATTCCCCGTGATACGGCATCGCTTACTTTTTATGCTGGCCCCTTGGAGTATTATGGATTGAGGAAGTATGACCGCAAAATGGACAGAATGCTGAACTTGGGTTGGGGACCTTTGAAATGGATTAATGCCTGGATTATTATTCCCGTTTTTAAGCTGTTGGAAAATGCTGTAGGCAATTACGGAATCATCATTTTTATTTTAGGTGTATTGATTAAATTAATCACGTTGCCTTTTACGCATAAGACATATATCTCGATGGCGAAAATGCGAATCGCCAATACGACGCCCGAAATAAAAGCCCTCGACGAAAAGCACAAAGATGATGCGATGAAGCTGCAACAAGAGAAGATGGCGCTTTATCGAAAACTGGGAGCAAATCCGATGGGGGGCTGCGTACCGATGCTTTTGCAGTATCCTATTCTTATTTCGATGTTCTTTTTCTTTCCGCAGAGTATTGAGTTGCGTCAACAAGGTTTTCTTTGGGCCGACGACCTTTCCACTTATGATACGATTTGGGATTTTGGGTTTGTGCCTATTGTTCATACTATTTATGGCGATCACGTGAGTTTGTGGACGCTGTTGATGACGGTTTCTATTTTCATTTATACTTGGGTTAATCAGAAATCACAGGGGTCTGCCATGACATCGGCTCCCGGTATGAAGTACTTTCCGTATTTCATGCCCTTTTTACTGTTAGGCTTTTTGAATAATTACAGTGCCGGATTAAGTTATTACTATTTTCTATCTAATCTTTTATCTATAGCTCAGACTCAATTGACGCGTTACTTTGTTGACGACAATAAAATTCTGGATCAATTGCGTGAATTCGAAAAGAAAAAGGGCAGCACGCGTGGAAAGGGCTGGTTACAAGAATGGGCTGCGAAGCAGCAGAAAAAGCAACGCGAGGTAATTGACAGCAAAAGAAGAAAATAATGGAACTGAATAGGTTGTTTTGGCCTTTATGTTTGGTGTACGTTTTGATTCTTGGCGGATGCAAAACGAACCACAGTTCAGTTGCAAAGACAGAGAGTGTTGGCGAGGACTTCTTTCTAGAATTTCACCGAACCGGTTGCAGGGGAGATTGTCCGAATTATTATATACGTGTTAACGCTAAAGGTGAAACGGAGTGGGAGGGTTTGCGCGGAGTAGAACGCTTAGGTAAATGGCAGAAGAGCCTTTCTTCTAAAATCGTTTCAGACTTGGCTGATGCATTGGAGGAATCGAAATTTTGGGAACTTGCAACAGAGTATGGAACTGAATTGGCAGATGTTCCGGGCATTCAAATTGAGGCCACTCATAATGGAAAAACCCATAGGGTTTGGGATGTTCAGGATGCGCCTGAAAGCCTAAAAAAGTTAGAGGCACGTATTGAAAGCTTGATTGGAACTTCTGGGTACACAAAAACGCCTTAATTCCTGTATTTTAGACAGTTCTGAGTTTTTATCTTAATCACCTGCCTGAAATTTTTTACATTTATACATGAGCAGACTATTTGCACGCCTGTTATTGAGCGTATTCTTGATTGGAGGATTATCTTCTTGTATTTCTGATCCGCGTAAAAATTGTAACCACCCGAAGCATTGGGAATGGACAAAAGAACAGCAACAAAAACGTTACAAAAGGCGGGGCTTACATCTTTGAGGAAAAGTTGGAAATTTCTTTTTCTGGCATTTTATGTTTTGCCAGCCTGCAACAGTCGGAATGATTTTGATGGGGATTATGTTTCTTCTTTAGATAATGCCATCGCTGCTGCTGAGTTTTCCTTTATCCGAAACCTGACCGATATTGAGGTTAGAAACGATACTTCAGTTTTTAAAACCCTCTTGCCGGGTACGGTTTGCCCAGGTTCCGTAATTACGGTTACGCAGCTTGGATTGAATCAGGGTACGTTGACCATAGATTTTTTTAACGGGATTGTTTGCGGAGATAGTCGCATTCGTTCAGGGCAATTAATTGTGGCCTATAATGGAAAGTGGAGGGAGATTGGGAGTACACTCAATATTTCGGCAAGTGGTTACACTTTTGGCGGCATGTCGGCAGTTTTTCAAATGTTGGTTACGCATTTGGGATTGAACTCAGATGGATTTTCAACTTACTCGGTGGAGGTAAATGATGGTCAAATAGTAACTTTACAGGGAACGCTTCATTGGACCGCTGCGCTATCGGTAATTTGGAATGGCGGAACAACGAATACAAGTTATACAGACAATCGGTACTCGGTTACGGGTTCAGGTAGTGGTAAATCCCGATATAATTATCCTTTTACATGGGAAATTATGAATGCGTTGGAAGTTCAAATGACGTGCCCAAATGTGGTAGAGGGAAGTCTTCAGGTTACGCCCTCAAATCGGGTGGCTAGAAGTTTGGAGTACGGAAACAATAATCATATTTGCGATGACAAGGGTGTTATTGTTTTGGGAGATTACCGTGAAGAGATTACTTTGCCATAATTAGGGGTGCCTCTAAAAGCCCTAAATACTGCGTTATGCGAATTTTTCAACTCCCTCATTGACAGGAAGTCAACTCGAAAGTTGAAAAACCCGCAAGCCTTGTCTGTAGCGCATTTAGAGGTGGCCTTTAAATAAAGGATATAAGCCGTTTCGATTTTGATTTTTGGGATGGGGTGAGGGATAGAATCAGGATAAAATTTTTAACCTTGGATTTTCAATTAGCTCAAAACACTTTTTATTTTTTCAATTACAAATGAAATTTCTGATTCGGTCATCGGGTAATAGAGCGGAATAATTACGCTTCGGTCAGAAAGGTCTTCGCTGATGGGTAGATGCACATTGGAAAGGTATTTGTAGGCGGTTTCTCTATGTGCAGTCATGATTCCTCTGCGAGTTGAGATACCGGCATCCAACATTTTTTGCATGAAATCATTTCTACTTATGGGGCACTCAAGTTTTAGGTAGATGCTAAAACTCTGAAAATTACTTTTGGTTAGGTGATTGTCAGTGGGTAGCCGCAAAAAAGGGATATCCTTAAAAGCTTCCTGATAAAGGGCTGCAATTTTTCGTCTTTCGTCAACAAAAAAATTTAATTTTTCTAATTGTTTTATTCCAACTGCGGCTTGTATGTCTGTCATTCTGTAATTGTAGCCCAATTCTAAATGGTCTTCAAATACGACTACGTTTGACTCATGCCTGACTCTGTCGTTAATTGACATCCCATGTTGTCGAAGGAGCTTAAAGCGGTCATGAAAATCTTTTCGATTGGTTGTAATCATTCCACCATCTCCGGTGGTAATTACTTTGCGGGGATGAAAAGAAAAACAAACGATTGAGGAGTGAGAACCTATTTTTGCACCCTTGTATTCTGAACCTACCGCACAGGCTGCATCTTCGATCAGGAGTAATTGTTTTTCTTCACACAATTTAATAAAGCCCTCTATGTTTGCAGGCATTCCAATTTGGTGAACCAGCAAAATTGCTTTGGTTTTTGGGGTGATTTTATTTTCGGTGTCGATTAAATCTAAATTGTAATCGATACCAACCTCTGCAAAAATGGGTTTTGCGCCTACATATCGAATAGAATTTGCAGTAGCAATATAACTCATAGATGGACAGATAACTTCATCTCCCTCTTTTATGCCTGTGACAATCATAGCCAGATGCAAAGCAGTTGTGCAATTGGATACCGCAACAGCGTATTTAGATTGCACATATGCAGCAAATTTCTCTTCAAATTCCTGTACTCTGGGGCCTTGTGTTACCCAATTTGTAAGTATTGTATCATAAGCGCTTTGGGCTTCATCTTTACCCAAATAGGGTTTCGCAACAGGTATTTTCATTTTGACAAAATTATTTTTCCCAGTTCTTAATGGCTATTTCGCCGACTAAATCTTTTCCAAGCGAAAGCATTTTATAGTAATCTATAGTTTCAACCAATCCTTGGTCAAAAGTGTAAGAAGCCTTAAAGTTTGTAAGTTTATTGAATTTTGATGCATTCACCCAAAGTCGAGGAACATCAGCTGGCCTGTCTTCAAGATAGCTAATAGCAATTTTCGAATTCATTTTTTCAATTATCATTTCTAATAACTGCTTCATTGATATTTCTATTCCCGTTCCAATATTAATAATCTCTCCCCTAAGGCCTTGAATTTCCAATAAAGAGGCAAGTGCATCAGCTGTATCTTTTACATAAAAGAAATCTCTTGTAACGCTACCGTCACCAAAAATAATAGGGGCTTTTTCGTATAATATGTTTACAATACTTCTTGGTATAATTTCTCCTGCATCGCCTTCAAAGTGTGCCCTTGGCCCATAGTTATTAAAGATTCTTAAAATCGTAGTATCTAATCCAAAACATTTGTAGTAAGCGTACGCATAATTTTCACCAGCTAATTTACTAGCACCGTAAACCGTTTTTGGGAAGGGGACTCCATTCTCATCAATCGGAAATTGTTTGATATCTCCGTAAATCTCTGAAGTTGAAATGTAAAAGAAACGTTGGACCTTATTTTTTAATGAAGATTCAAGCATGTTTAAACTGCCTTCTGCATTTACTCGGTGGTTCTCGAAGGGGCTATGTAAAGAGTGGCGAACACCTAGGCAGGCTAGATGAAATACAACATCAATATTTTTAGTCGCTAAATCATTCGTTTTTTTGTCTAAAATGTCACCATTGATAAATTGGAAATTCTTATTTTTTTTTGCTTCGGCTAAGTTAATTTCTTTGCCATTTATTAAGTTATCTAACACAACCACATGATGACCTTGAGCCAACAATTTATCGGTAAGGTGAGAGCCAATAAAGCCTGCGCCACCTGTAACGAGGATCCGGTTAATTATTTTGCTCATTGCTTAATTCTTGTATTTGATCAATAATAAAAACAGGTCGCTTTCTGGATGTATCAAAAGTTCTCCAGAGGTATTCGGCAATAATACCAAGCGATATATTTGTAATTCCAAATCCTAACATTAATAAAGAAATAAGTGCAGGCCAGCCAGAAGCAAGATCATTGTACACTAATTTTCTATACACAATATAAGTAGTCCATAAAACTCCTGTAATAAAAAAAGCAATTCCAACTATCGAAACTAAGCGAATTGGGAAATAAGAAAATGAAACGAAAGAGTCAATGAGTAGTTTAAT
>JAYSVQ010000013.1:0-8536 GCA_043718485.1 Bacteroidota bacterium | reverse complement strand
TATTCTGGCCTTCCAAAAAGAGGCTGCAACTGCATGCCATTAAAAGCAAAATCAGCTTATTCAACTTTGGGTAATTCGACAAAAAACGTCGTCCCTTTATATTCTTCGCTATCAAACCAGATTCGGCCACCGGCGCTATCGACAATTTGTTTACCCATTGCAAGCCCTAATCCCATTCCGGAAGATTTGGTAGAAAAATTAGGTTGAAAGACTTTCTCACGAATTGTGGGTGGAATGCCAATTCCATTGTCTTCAATGCTCACCCTATAGAAATTTCCCCTTTCCATTAAATGAATGGTGACTTTGCCTTTGTTTTCTTCGACGGCTTGCAATGCATTTTTTACCAAATTACTAAACACTCGTGAAATCTGGTCATTGTCCCAATTTACGGTAAAATCACCTTCAGGAGCATCCCAAAAAATTTGCCTAACCTCATCGTGTGCATACAAGGCTACCACCTCGTCTAAGCATTGTTTTAGTGAAAATTCTGTCCTTTTAGGCTCAGGCATACGGGCAAATTCAGAAAATGAATTTGCGATTCCGACCAAACTATCAATTTGAACCAATAGGGTTTGTGCCACTTTCTCAAAAAGGGTATCCAAATTATCTGCACGGTTTTTCCATGCACGAGATAAATGTTGCAAGCTCAATTTCATGGGGGTAAGTGGATTCTTAATTTCATGGGCCACTTGCCGCGCCATTTCTTTCCAGGCAATTTCCTTTTGGCTTTGCGCCAATCTTTTTTCGCTTTCAGACAATTTATTGAGCATGTGATTGTAAGAGCGTATCATATCTCCAATCTCATCATCTGTATTCCACTCCAAAGGAGAATTGGTTTGCCCCAACCGCGTTCGCTCCAATCGTTTCTTTAGAAAATTGAGGGGTCGAATGATTGAGTTTGAAATCAAAACCGTCATTAATCCGGTAATAAGCAAAACCAGGGCATATATATCGACCAAATAGGCGACCAGATTTCTGATTTCTGCGTTTACCTCATCTTGCCTGCTGAGAAAGGGAAGATTCAGAAAGGCTAATATTTCGCCCTCTTCTCCCCGAATGGGAAAATAGGCAGAGAAAAACTCGAGTGTACCTACAAATTCTTTCGACAAAAATTCAGAATGCGTGCCGACCCGCAAGGCTTGTAGCGCGATGGGATTCATGTATTCGGGTGCCAAGCCTAAATCGTAAACAGCGGTTTGATTGGTCATTATCAAACTTCCTTCTGTATCGAAGAGGTTAATGTCAACCAATAATTCCTCACCGGTTCGGTTCAGGTCTTGTTCCAACTCAAGGGTTTTCTCAAATTGGCCTGATCCCCCGCATGCAGTGGTGATGCTGCCTTTTAACAATCCGGCAATTCTACCTGCCTGCGTTACTAAATCATTTGTTATGCCTTTTGAAAAACGCTCACGCATTACCGGCGACAAAATTCCTATCATAAAAATCACCGGAACAATTGAAGTCAACAAGCCTATTGCAAGCAGCTTTTCCCGTAAATTGAATGTCGTCTTTTTTCTTTTGATTTGGCTCCAAAGAAATCCTGGAAGGAAAAGCAAAAGAAAGCTGAGGGTGAAAAGATAAAATACAAAACAAAAAACATTCACATAGCTGATAATGCCACCCGTAAGGAATCTCAATTCAACAAATCGATTCTCTGATTGGCGTGAAAAAACCCAACTTTTGCCCGGATTGCTTTTTACAACCGATGCACCTGTGGCCAAATCAAGTGGCCCATCATAGAGAAAGGGAAAATTATGCTTGGCCCTTTTTCGCTCTAATTTCCCATCTTGATAAATCGCATATTCATACATCGAGGGAATTTCGAAGCGGTCCAGCATTTTCTCATCCACCAATAATCGGGGATACAATCGTCCCGAATTGCTCTGATTAGGGTGAAGTTCCACTAATATTTTTAACCTGCCATAGGGTTTTGCTGATAATTCCAACAAGCCGGCATAGAAAAAATCGAGCTTTGATTCCGGGGCTTTTATCAGCAATAATTCTTTACTCAATGTAGGTTCACCTACCATTTCCCCTGAAATCACCTGCTCAATGGGAATCGATGCAGAATCAAAAGCAGACTGCCCCCATTTTCTACCTGCGGTATCATATACATAAACTTTGGTTTGATACCCTTTGATGGCAGTAGAGAAAAAGTTTTTGTTTAACCAATCGGGCAGGTAGCGGTAAACCGAGTCGGGCATCAAGCCTGAAGACAACAACAAGCTTTGGTCATTTAGTCGATTTAAACTTCGGTCAAACAGCGATTCGGTAATAAGGTCACGATCATCAAAATTCTTAGAGGCTATCACCTCTAACTCGAGGGCGATTTTGCCCATGTTTCCTTTAATAGCGGTGTATGCGGTTAGTACCGAAAGCCACAAGACTAAAAACAAAAAGGTTCTGAAGTCAGCCCTGACAAATGTTTTTCGGTCCGGCCCTTTTCGGCCCAATGCCAGGGGAAGGGAAATAGAAATCGCCACCACGGTACTGAATAACAAATCAGAGGTAATAAGATAGCTTATGGAGGCAGCAAGGGCAACCCAAATACTGATTAACCAAGGTGAGGAATCGGCATATTTAGATGGGAAAAAAAGCACGAGTCTCAACAATCTATACAAAATGACCAGCAACCCAAAAATGGCTAAAAAGAGAATAATAGAATTCAGGTCAAGTTGAAATATATTAGAGAAACCCGAATAAATTCTGGAGTTTAGCACGACGGCTTCAATCCATTTTAATCCGCCGTAGGTGATGACAAGCGCAAGAAGAATGGAGCAAAGTGAAAGTAAAAAGGAAAGGTTCCTCCTATTTTTACAATACCTGAAAAATAAACCCAAAGGCGCTTGAATGACCTTAACCAACCAAGCCGTAAACAATAATAGAATTACAATATTAAGGGAAAAAACCGCAAGGGAATTGTTCCAGGCATCTAAAGCCAATAAAGCCGGAGAGAAAATGGAAAGTCCAATCAGGTATTGGGGTAAGCCTCCAAATTGAAAGAACAAACGCAAGCCAACCAAGGCTGGAAGCCAGATGGCGTAGCCGGCAAACTTCTTTTTACTATGGCCAAACAGAAAAAAACTCACCAATAAAACGCCGCAGAATAGAAAAAACACGCCTAAAAAATAATCATATTTTCTAAAGAAACCCGGGTCCACAACGTGAAGGCTGAAGGCCAGCTTTTTATCCGGACCAAAAACTTTCACTTCTTGCTCCCCTTCAACATGGCTAACCCTAATTCCGGAACGCATCGCATCGTGGGTCAAGGCCTGACCATAGCGGCCCATAAAAATCAAATCTTGAAATATTTGATTTCGTACCGGATAATGATAATACAAAGGATAAAAGACAATCAACCTTTCCTCAGGAGTGCCCAACAACAAGGCATACCATCTGGCATTTTTATCTTCTATAGTTGCAGAATTTTCAAATTGCCAAGCACTTGCCAAACCCTTGCTTGTGGGTAATCGAGAAGGTCTTCCCCAAAGTGAAGGGTAACCTGAAGAATCATATTTTACCCATGAAATACCGGGAAATTGTTGATTTATATAAGACAATTCTCCTAGCTTGAGTGCCTCATTTGCGGCTTTCTCAACTGCGGCCAATTCCTTTGCTAAATCATGCGTAATTCTGGATTCAACATATTGAAATGTTTTTTCAGCCGGAGTTCCGGCCTCTCTCCATAATTGAAAAAGCCCGATACAGAATAATACGATCCCGGCAATCAGCCAGATTTTCCGTTTTCCGGAATTCATTCTCACAAAGGGCTAAAGTTACACTTTTCCCTCAGGGTCTGATTTGGAAATACATTAGTTTTCGGGGAAATGTGCTTTTGACTTTGCTGAGTCCTCTTTGTAGGATGCACGGGCACCTGCAATTTTTTTCTCCATATAATGAAGAAATTCCTCTTTCAAATAGATGGGAACCCGCAGGGTTAGGCGATTGAAGCGTAAGTTCTGATTGTCGATAATTAATTGAAAGACGACGTTTGGGTAATCTGTCTGCTGAAAGAAATCAATCACATTTTCCCATCCAATCAATGAGGTTTGTGCAGGAAAAGGGAAAAAGCGCTCATAGAAAAGAATGCCTCTATCCAATACAAATTGAAGCATCATTTTTCGTAAGCCTAAATAAACCAAACCGATTCCAAAAAGGAATAAAAAGGAACTGATGCCTACCCTAAAAAAGGACTCATGGGCCTTAACAATTTGACCTCCGCTTTCAAATAATCCCCAATAACTAAATAAGCAAGAAACCCCCACGATCATTAACAAAAGGCTAAGCACGAAAGTCACGATGGTAACCACAACCATTTCAGGCATAGGCCAAAGCATGGCTGCTTTACCGACATTTTTTCTATACCAAAGCGACATGGCAAAGAAAACCGGCGCCACAACAAGGGCGAAAAGCAAGCTAATATTGAATAGAATTTGGACGAACATTATTAACCTCAACACGAATATAACACCATTTTGGCCCTTTGAACGATAAGTATGGGTTAAAAATTTTCTGTACTCAGTATTTTCAAGTAGTCTTTTATCCCCATTTCAAGATTCCAAAAGGGTTTTTCGTACCCTGCAAGGCGTAATTTGCCCATTTCGGCCTGTGTAAAATATTGATAAGAATCACGAATATCGGGCGGAATATCAATGTATTCAATATCAGGCATGACTTCAAGGGCCTGGAAAACGGTTTGACATAAGTGCAAAAAAGACTCTGCTTTGCCCGAGCCTAAATTAAAGATTTGACCTGCTGGTTTTCGACGTTGCATCCATAGCATTACTTCTATCACATCTTTTACATAAACGAAATCTCGCAATTGCATTCCATCTTCATAATCAGGGCGATGAGAGCGAAATAGGCGCATTTTACCGGTTTTACGAATCTGCTGCCAGGTATGAAACACGACCGATGCCATTCGCCCTTTGTGGCTTTCATGCAAGCCATAGACATTGAAAAACTTCAACCCTACCCACCAAGGTGGGGTTTGCGACTGGGCAAGAGCCCACAGGTCAAAATTATGTTTACTCCAACCATAGGGGTTGAGGGGTTTATATTTAGAAATAAGTGATAAATCATCTGAAAAACCCAATTTGCTATCACCATAAGTTGCGGCACTCGATGCATATAAAAAAGGTATGCCCTCTTTGGCACAAAAATTCCAAGCCGATTTACTAAAACCCAGGTTCAGGGTGTCAAATATGGCCAAATCTTGCTCTGTAGTATCTGTTCTGGCGCCGAGATGAAAAAAGAAGGTAATTTGTCCCCTGTATTCTGTTTTAAGCCTAAAAAATACATCGCGTCGCTCAATTCTATCTATGCATTTTATATCAGCCCAATTCAAATGCTTGTCCTCGCGCGAAAAATCATCCACTAACAATAAATTGAATTCTCCCAAGGCATTTAAAGCCAGTGCCAATTGTGAGCCAATAAATCCTGCAGCACCTGTAATCACAATCATGACGCCAGCACCTCTCCTTTAATACTTCCGGAAAAAGAAGCAACCGTACCTAAAGGCAAAATACCTGCGGATTCACCCTCGCTAAACAATCGTTTTATTGCCTCTGTACCCTTTTCGCCTAAAGAAAGGGAAAAGGAATTTACATACAAATCAATATGAGATTTGATGACCGCTTCATCCATTTCCTGAGCGTGTAGGCAAACATAGTTGCGAGAAATTTGGGGATGTTGAAACGCATATTGCACACTTTCACGCATGAGATTGGCCAAGGTATTCTTTACGCTAAGCGGCAAATCCTTTTTGACAATAATAGCGCCCAATGGTATGGGCAACTGGGTTTTATGTTCCCAAAATTCACCTAAATCTTGCAAACAATGCAGGCCAAATTGGCCATAGGTAAATCTATTTTCGTGAATGATAAGGCCCGCATCCACCTCACCCGATTGCACGGCAGGTAATATCTCATGAAACAGATATTCCTTTTTGTTAGTTAACTCAGGCGCAAAAAAATGGAGAAGCAGGTTTGCCGTTGTGTAAATGCCGGGTATCGCAATCTTGGCATTTTTCTCTGTTAAGTCCTTTAAGGTAAGGCCGGGTTTGGCTACCAATAAGGGGCCGCATCCAAAACCCAAGGCCGAACCGGCATCGAGCAACTCCCATTTGTCTTGCAGGCGCGCGAATGCATTGTACGAAACCTTTATCATTTCTACCTCCCCCCGAAAGGCACGCGCATTCAATTCATGAATGTCGCTCAGGCTTACCTCAAAATCAAATGCAGACGAATTAAGCCGCTCATGAACGAGGGCCTCAAACATAAAAGTATCATTGGGGCAGGTGCTAAATGCAAGCCTGATTTTCATGATGCGAATATTGCAAATTGTTGGGAATAGCGCTCCCCTTATTCACTTCTTCTTTCTTTAATAGAACCGAAGGGTAGAAATTACCGCCTCACTTACCGATTCTTGGGCTTCTTTCATTTTCCATAACGCCTTGTTTCGTGGCCCGACAAGGTTGCTAATGCCTCTAAAAGAATAAAAAGGAATGGACAAGGCCAAACAAACTTGAAAAAATGCAGCCGATTCCATCGTTTCAATATCTGCCGCATAGCGACCCAACAATTCTTCAATATCACTTGCACGGGCGTGAACGGTTTGGTTGGTCATGCCCTTTACCTTAGGCAAATTTAACGTGGATGGAATCGGATTTTTTAAGGGCTGATGATGAGCTTGGCCATTTGATTGCCAAGTGGCGAAGCCCATTTCTTGCAGGGAAAGAAATCGATCGCCGTCTTGCGCACCCAATTCCCCAAAATACTCTTCAACGATTTCCACCGCTGACCCTATCGGATGAACGGGTGTAAAAGCCCCCCCTATTCCCATGTGAATCGCTAAATCAATTTTGTTTAGCGCAACATATTGACCGAAGGTAAAGGCTGTATTCACCATGCCGATTCCTGTAATCAAGATTTCATATTGTGTACTGCCTGCCGTAAAAAAATAGCATCCACCTATAGATTTAAAAGCGGGAAGCATGGAACACTCACCTTTGGTTGCTGCAACAATCAGAATTCTCATAGATAGACAATTAGGGGGACGCTAAAATTACTTTATATTTGCCCTAATAAGCAAAAAATGACCTCAGCTCTCATCCTCATATTTATTATTGGATACGTTGCGATTGCATTTGAACATCCCCTCAAAATTAACAAAACCGCAACCGCAATCGGCATTGGGGTGTTGTGTTGGACTGTTTTAATATTAAGCCAGGGTAGTGATACGGAATTAATTAACGAATCACTCAGGCACCATTTAGCCAAAATTGCAGAGATTCTTTTTTTCCTTTTGGGTGCAATGACAATTGTAGAATTAGTTGATGCACACCGGGGATTCGGATTTATTTCAGACCGGATTACTACAAAATCCAAGGTATCACTGTTGTGGATTATTTCAATTATCACCTTTTTTCTTTCTGCCATATTAGATAATCTCACCACAGCCATTGTAATGGTTACGCTATTGCGCAGGCTGCTTCACAATTCAAATGACCGTAAGTTTTTTGCCGGAATGGTCATTATAGCTGCAAATGCCGGCGGTGCGTGGAGTCCCTTGGGAGACGTAACCACAACCATGCTTTGGATTGGCAATCAGGTGAGTTCTTTTTCCATAATTACTTCTTTAATTCTTCCGAGTCTCGTTTGCCTTTTGGTTCCTCTCCTGATTTTATCTTTTACCCTCAAAGGAAATATTGAAAAAGGCGCAATTAAGCTTGAGAAAAAACAATCAGAAACAAAAGTACGAGGTGCCCTCACGATGTTGCTGGTTGGCATTGGCGGTTTACTTTTTGTTCCCGTTTTTAAAACGGTAACCCATTTGCCGCCCTATATGGGTATGCTCATTGCGCTTTCTGTAATTTGGCTCGTATCTGAATTCATTCATTATGATGAGGATGAGGAATTTAAAAAGCCCTACACAGCGGTACATGCCCTCACCAAAATTGATACGCAAAGCGTGCTGTTCTTTCTCGGCATTTTGCTCTCTATTTCTTGTTTAGAATATGTCGGCATACTAACCGAATTCGCAGGTTGGATGGATTCCCGCATCGGCAACTCAGATGTCATTGTTTACCTCATCGGTTTTATTTCTGCCATCGTTGACAACGTGCCTTTGGTTGCAGCAACACAAGGCATGTATTCTCTGGCTGACTATCCCACCGATTCAAAGCTTTGGGAATTTATTGCCTATTGCGCCGGTACCGGCGGTTCAATGCTTATAATCGGCTCTGCTGCCGGCGTGGCCGTGATGGGAATGGAACGCATTGATTTTATGTGGTACCTGAAAAGAATTGGGCCCTTAGCCTTTTTGGGCTACACGGTGGGTGCTGCTACCTATTTGGGAATGTATTATTTGATGCAATGATTCATGACACAGGCTAAAGCCAGTGGCAATTCAAATTGGAAGCAATAATTCATTCTTCTCGGGGCCTGAATCCGCCTCAGGCGGATCGAAGGCACCGTGGGGGAAAGTCTGAATCCGCCACGGCGGACAGGCGATGATTCTTATGATTTGACTGATT
>JAYSVQ010000120.1:0-6818 GCA_043718485.1 Bacteroidota bacterium | reverse complement strand
ATCAACGGTGGTGCGGTTGTAATTCATTTTTGTTTTTACGGTGTACACCTTGTCATCGTCACCGTCTTTAAAGTAACCGCTTTGGCCACCCATGTCTTTAAAAACATTGCCTCTTGCATCACTTAAAATCAAAAATATTTCGCGCTCACCCGCCTTAGCGACCGTATTTTCCATGATTTTGAAACAGATTTTGAGCTCCTTTAATCTTCCGGCTCTAAACTCAGTATCCTCGGCTTCTTTACCGGCACCCTTCACCCTGAAAAAAGTGAAATTGAAGGCTTTCAAAATGGCCGCAGCTTTTAACATGGTTTTATTGAGCCTATTTTCTTGCTCAATGGTATGTTTTTCCTCACTCAGATTAGAAATTTTTCCCTCCATTTCCGTGTTTTGGTTGGTGAGATTGGCGACCTCAACCCTAAGGGAATCAATTTCAACTTGATATTTCTTTATATAATAATTCAATTGCTCAACCTTGGTCTTTAGTTCCTCAGCTTGTTTAGCCGAGATTTTATTGGAAGCCAAAAGGCTTTCGATTTTCTTTTGTTTGTCTTGCAAAAGTTTTTCCTTTTCGGCGAGCATATTGTCCTTTTCATCCAGCTCAAGATTTTGGCCCGTGATTTCATCCTCCAAATCCCTCAAATCTGTTTCAAGGTTCTCAATTTCGAGGTTTAGGTCCTCAATTTTATATTCTTGGGTTTCATTTTCAGTCCTGCTCTGATAATAGAGATAGCCCATTACGCTCAATGCGGCAACCAAAATCCCGATAAGGAGAAAAATGACAAGATTAGAATTCTTTTTCTTTTCCGGTGTGTTTGTTTCTTCAGCCATAGATATTCAGCAAATAAAGGGTAAAATTAATGAGAATATTGGTTCAATTGAGGGATTTTTAACAATCAAACGCCCAGAATTGTATTCTTATTTTACCTCTTAGCCCAAAAAAGGGTACAAAAAAGAAAAGCTGCCCAAATATTGGGCAGCTTCTCTTGCTATGCAATTTGATTATCTAACGACAACCAAACGCTGAATTTGACTTTCAGCACCTGATTCTAATTTAATAAAGTAAATGCCGGGGGCCAGTGTTGAGGTCGGAAAACTCAACTCATGATGACCCTTTTCCATTTTCTCTGAAACACCAGTCCAAACTTTCTCTCCAAACATATTCATTGCACTCAGATTGGTGAATGATGTCTGGTTCAAATCAAAGGAAAGCGTTGCACTTTCCAAAGCCGGATTAGGATAGATAGGGTGGAAGGCGAGGGTGTTTGAAACCCCTTTGCCAGGGTTTGTATTTACCATAGAGCAGTTGCCCATAAAAGAGAGATCAACCGAACCTGGGGCCACAAATTCATTTTCAAAAATCATGGCATCATTTCCTAAATATAAAAAGGAGCAACGCTCTTGTTGGTGCGAGCCCAACATTTTCAAAAATACGACCGGCAATTTGTAGGTTGTTCCATCTTGAATTACGAATGGAGACATAGTCGGACAAATAATTTTGCCATCGTAAACCAAATCTGTATCGGTAATCTTTTTCCAACAGGTAATAAAGCCATCGGCTACTCTGTACCCTGCAATTCTTAAATTAGGAATCGTTAAATCTGAAATACCAAATCCGGCAATGGTTGTATCAATATCTGCCCAAGAGTAGAAAATTTCGCCTCCGTCCATGGTTCTCGAAATTTGCGGATAGGCATCCATTGTTAAGAAATTTCCATCTACATCGGGCCCACCTTGGTCACCTTGCCATGCAAGTGAAGGGGCAATGTAACGAACCGACCATGTTGTACCGCCATCCGTTGAATAGATGTCTGCCATAAATTTTTCAATTCCTGAAAAAATTACATAACCGGGCAAAGAGTCTCTTGCATTACCATTTCCAATAACGACAAGCATGTGAGGGTTTCCATTTGCATCTACGGTAATGTCAAAACCACTCGTACAAGTTGCCCTTCCGCCACCAACCGGAAGCCCGGTTGAATCTGTCCAGAATCCGGTTAGCGTATCTCTTATCCAGGGGAAGGTTTCCAAATTTACTTCAACCGGGGTTCCCCAAGTTTCGCCACCGTCTGTAGATTTCATAAAAACAGGACTGATTACTGAGTCAGATCCACCGATAAGGTCACCCAACCATCCAATCCAAGCAACGCTACCTTCTGGTGAAGCACCCATATCAGGTGGGAAGGCAAAACTTGTTCCATCAAAGCCTTTGTAATGCGGCGGCACGTAAGATTGATGACGAATCCAATCAACGTCTGAGGTTGCACTATTGTAGGTACCTTTATAGATATACATCGTATCCATGTATGCAGTACCATCATATGCCCATTCCAAATTGAAATATTTTCCTCTTACGGTTTGGGTAAGTCCGCCCGGAATTGCGATTGCTTCGCCGTCAAATTGATAATTTTCGGTAGTAGATATTGAGGCAGAGGTTGTCGTAATATTTGAAACCCCGTACACATGACCAATCCATCCCGGGGTAGGGAATTTATTGGTTGCACCTGCAAACACAAATTTTGCATCCAAAGGGTCAGTTACATTCTCTGTATTCTGCCCTGTAAATTGTGGAAAGCGACCGTAATTGGTGTAGGTGGATTGAAGGTAACCAACGTTGGTGGTAAAGGTCAATCCTTTGTCAAGGGACAAATCATACCTGTATCTGCCGTTATCTGTTGTAGTGCCCCCATGCAGGGCAATATCCTGGCGATGAATAAAACCAACCATTCCCAAACTATCGTTGGCATAGACTTGGTTTTGTGAAGTTCTCAAGATGGTGAAAGCGTTGCTGGCTGAGCCCAATTGAACGGGATTGACCGTTTGGGTTTTACCGCTCGCCTTTGGCGTTTGTTTTACCGGTTGAGCAGCAAAATGCTTGGCCTCAGGTACACCGCTTGCATGAAAATTCATTTCATAAGCGTTGACGTTTTTTGGCCTTGCAGAAGCCGAAACCTTCTGGTTTTGAAAAACCACCGTTTTCTGTTGAGCAAGAACCCATCCGCCGAAAAGAAGCGTAAGGGTGAGTAGAGTAGATATTTTTCTCATAAACGATACAATAAATAGGATTAGAGTGCCAATTTAAAGAGGCTTTTCCATTACTGCCAACCAGATTTATCCCATCTATTACACCAAATGAAGGCCTAAGGAGAATAAATTGGGTATTAATAGCCTAATTCGGCCATAATGCGCCTTTTTCAGTTTCATCAAAATAAAAAAGGCACCTCAAAGAGGTGCCTTTTTTATTAAGAAAAACGATAATTAGTGAGAAACAACCATTTTACCGGTTAGGGTTTGGTTGCCCGCTTTTAGCGTGTAGATATACATTCCTGTGGTCAATTTGCTTGCGTCAACCTCAACACCACTTGTGCCTGCTTCAGCATTTCCTGAATACATCGTTGAAATTTTTTGCCCTTGCAAATTGAAAAGAGATACTTCAACCTCCATTGATTTTTGAAGATCAAAGGTAATGGTGGCCATATCGCTTGTTGGATTTGGATAACAAGCATGAAGTACAACCTCATTTGAAATTCCACCTTTGGGTTGGTTTCCAACCCAAAGCACACCTGTGTGGTAATCTACGCTGGTTACAGGTACGAATTCACTTTTTAAGAAATAAGCAGAGCCGCCCACGTAGTGGAACAGGCATTGTTCAGTTGCATTGTTGTTTAATAATTGAAGAAAAACAATAGGCAACCTATACGCATCAGAATAACTTAATACGGTTGGAGCCATGGTTGGAGCCAACATTTTCCCATCCCAAACCAAATCCCCGTCACTAATTTTTTTCCATGGCGTTCTATACCCATCTGTAATTCTATAGGCTGAAATTCTAAGGTTTGGATTTGGATTATCAGAAATACCCCAACCTATAATTGCAGTATCTGAATCCGTCCAGGAATAGAAAAGGGTATTTCCATCTTCACTTCTGCTGATCTGACAACTATTGTCTAAGGTTACAACGTCTGGTTGTCCAAATTCCCCTCTAAAAGTAAGCACAGGTGCAACCCAATTTACGAGCCATGTAGTTCCGCCATCTGTAGTGGTAATATCAACAGCATGTTTTTCAATTCCCGATTGAAATGAGTAAGAAAGCGCAGTATCAGGTACAGGTGAGTTACCCAGAATGGTAAAAAAGTGTGGGTTTCCATTAGCATCTACCGTCATATCATAATCAAATGCAGTTGTTGGGTTTCCGGTACCAAGTATAGTAGTATCAAATACTCCCGGTGAAATAGTGTCAATATTCGCCCAAGCACCCATCAATGAATCTGCAACGTCTGGAACGAGTCTTAAGTCAACTTCCGTTGGGTTACCCCAGGTCATGCCCCCATCGGTAGAACGAACAAAGCATGGAGAATAAACTGAATCATGTCCACCCACTAAATCACCTAACCAACCTACCCATATGTTTTGACCATCGGGGGAAACACCCACATTTGGCCCAACAAATCTTTTACCTGCACTTCCACCTGATGGGATAATGCTTGCCTCGTAAGGAATTTTTATAGCAATCCGGCTCCAACTTATATCACCCATTGATGAAATGCCTTTAAAAATGTATAAAGAGTCGAGTATTGCACCACTTGTTTTGTCAAATTCATTGTCGGCGGCCCAAAAAGTCGAATCATTCCCCCTTACCAGACCACCGATAGTAAGCGTTTTGGCGCCTATATCGAGGTAATCGTAATGTTCTGTTCCCGTTGAAGGAATGGCTTCACCCCCATTTGAAACGTTACTTACACCTGAGACCAAACCTTCAAAAGCCGGTGTTTGGTCAAGGGTAGGGGCAAGAAATAAAAGCGAGCTTGCAAGCGGGTCGCTGCCTGATCCGGGAATACCTGAAATGTTAGGGTAACGTGCCGGGCGAGTATAAGCACTATTTAATACGCCATTATCGACACTAAAACTCCAGCCTCCATCAATTGATAAATCATAACGAAGTCTTCCGTTTCCAGCAGCGCCACCCCCATGTTGAACAATATTATGCCGGTGAATAAATGCAATTAACTGCTGAGCGTCATTCGCATAAACCTGATTTTGCTCTTGTGTTAAAATTGAATAGGCATTTGAGGCTCTACCAAGTGAAACGGTATGCAAAGACGAGACAAGCTGCGTTGAGGGGCTTATCAAAGGGTCAACCCATTTATGTGCGGATGCGCTTTCATGGGTGGCACCGATCATTAATTGCCTTTCTTTTGCCTCAAATGTGTGGTATTGGGCAGTTTGCAGGGGAGTGGCAATTTGTGTGGTTTGGGAAAAGGAAAAGGAGAAGGCGAGAAGAGCAGGTAAAAAGGATTTAATTTTTTTCATATACAGTTCACATTAAAAGATTTGAAACCCAATTTAATTCGGTTTTAACTAAACAACAAGTTGGATAATTCTTTTGAGTTACGTCATATTAACGTATCTATTTGGGAATTATGCAAGAATATCGCGAAAACGGCACAAAAATGAGGCTTGGTCAATTTCACCAAAATTAAAAAAGGCACCTCAAAGAGGTGCCTTTTT
The DNA here is from genome assembly GCA_043718485.1 of Bacteroidota bacterium. Lineage (GTDB taxonomy): Bacteria > Bacteroidota > Bacteroidia > J057 > JADKCL01 > JAYSVQ01. The sequence continues at coordinate 1,313 of JAYSVQ010000120.1, read as the reverse complement.
TATTAAGAGAAACGATAATTAGTGAGAAACAACCATTTTACCGGTTAGGGTTTGGTTGCCCGCTTTTAGCGTGTAAATATACATTCCGGTAGTCAATTTGCTTGCGTCAACCTCAACACCACTGGTGCCTGCTTCAGCATTTCCAGCATAAAGCGTTGAAATTTTTTGGCCTTGCAAATTGAAAAGAGATACTTCAACCTCCATTGATTTTTGAAGATCAAAAGTAATGGTAGCCATATCGCTTGTAGGATTTGGATAACAAGCATGAAGTACAACCTCATTTGTATTTCCTACGATGGGTTGATTTCCAGTCCAAATAAGACCAGTATGGTAATCTAGGCTGCTTGGAGCAACGAATTCACTTTTCAAGAAATAAGCGGAACCACCTAAATAATGAAAAGCACACTGATTCAACTGATTGTTGTCTAACAATTGCATAAAAACAATCGGTAATCTAAATGCATCAGAATAAGTTAATACCGTAGGCGCCATCGTTGGAGACAATATTTTTCCTTCCCAAACTAAATCCCCGTCACTAATTTTTTTCCAAGGCGTTCTATACCCATCAGTGATTCTGTAAGCTGAAATTCTCAAATTTGGATTTGTATTGTCAGAAATACCAAATCCAATTACTGCAGTGTCTGAATCTGCCCAAGAGTAAAAAATATCGTTTCCATCTTCACTTCGGCTGATTTGACATGCATTGTCAATGGTTAGAAATGCACCGTCATCTGGGTCAGGTTGGCCAAATTCGCCTCTAAAGGTGAGCACGGGCGCTACCCATAAAACTTTCCATGTGGTTCCACCATCTGTGGTCGTAATATCAACCGCATGCTTATCAATGCCCGATTGAAATGAGTAAGAAAGCGCAGTATCTGGTACAGTTGCGTTTCCGAGTATGGTAAAAAAGTGAGGATTCCCGTTTGCATCAACCGTAATATCATAATCAAATGCTGTCGTTGGGTTTCCGGTCCCAAGAATGGTAGTATCGAATACGCCCGGAGAAATGGTATCGATACTCATCCAACCTCCGACCAATGAGTCAGCAACATCAGAAACTAATCTTAAATCAACCTCAGTTGGGTTTCCCCATGTAGTTCCACCATCTGTTGAGCGTATATAACAAGGTGAATAAACAGAATCATGACCGCCATCTAAATCACCTAACCAGCCTACCCAAATGTCTTGTCCATCGGGTGAAATGCCAACGTTTGGTCCAATTAATCTTTTTCCGGCAGTTCCGCCCGGGGCTGGGATAATCGAATCCTGAAAAGGAATTTTAAATGGAATACGCGTCCAAGTTACATCGCCAC
>JAYSVQ010000119.1:0-2359 GCA_043718485.1 Bacteroidota bacterium | reverse complement strand
TCCGCAAAAGTTACCTTCAAATGCACCTGAAGGCGAACGATACATATTTGTTGAATCTACGTTGTTGAGCGTATAAAATTGAGTGAAAGAATTTTCGAAATTTTCCAGAAAGCTATTCACGATAAAGGAATCATTATAGTAAACAATAGGGGAGGGAATGCTCACTGTATCGCCTTCTAGCGGATTTAAATCAACCACGATGGGTTTCCAAAAAGGATAGTTGATTCTGAAAGATGATATACCACTTTCAAATATTCCGGGTTGGGCCAAATAGGTTCCTGGCTCAAGCTGGTTTACGGGAAACCAGGTATTAAAAGGGTATATGCCTAACAATTCACCATCACGATATACCCACATATCTTTGGCTCCATATATTCCAGTAAGGGAGGTAGCAGTATCAATGGCAACCGTTGGATTGGTATAGCCTAAATAAAAGGGCAATTTTTCCTCTCTGTCAAAAAGTTTGCAAGAACTTAGGAATAGCAAAAGGAAAATGGGAAGGGTGATTTTCAAAATCGAAATTATTAATGGATAATGGGGAATTGATAATTGATAATTGTTAATGGTTATCTCGCATACTTATTTTTCAGGAGGTCGACCAAACTAGAAGGATGTTGGCTCGAATTTTTTCGGCACATGACCTACCTGAATGTCTGATTTTGAAGGGCCTCATCATCTAATCCCAAATCTAAGAGAAATCTGTCCCTCTTTAGACGCAATTTTGTGAAAAAGTGGACAATGCAAAAAAGATTGCCCTATACCTGAGCCTACCTTTGTCCTGTTTTGTTGGATACATATAAATTAAAAGGCCTTCGCGAGAAGTTGGTTCAGGTGCTTTCTGAAAAAGGAATTACCCAGCGAGAGGTATTAAATGCCATCATGAAAGTGCCTCGGCATGTTTTTGTCGAAAGCGCATTTTCTGAAGCCTCTTATGATGATAGGGCTTTACCGATTGAAGACGGGCAAACCATTAGCCAGCCCTATACGGTTGCTTTTCAAACCCAATTGCTCGACCTCAAACCGGGTTTAAAAGTATTAGAGATTGGAACCGGAAGCGGTTACCAAGCGGCAGTATTATGTGAAATGGGCGTCAAGTTATTTAGTATTGAAAGAATTCGTGCGTTGCATAATCGTTCTCGCCAAATTTTAACGGATCTTGGATATGATGTAAGATTGAAATGGGGAGACGGAACCGCAGGCTGGGAAACCTATGCACCCTTTGATCGAATTCTGGTTACCGCTGCAAGTCCTACCATTCCGGAGGCCCTGAAAAAGCAATTGGCTGAGGGAGGAATTATGGTAATTCCGGTAGGTGATAGGGAAACGCAGACTATGACTACAGTGCTTCGGCAATCCAAAAATGAATTTTTAATTCGCCAATTCGATAAATTTAGATTCGTGCCCCTTATCGGAAAACACGGTTGGGAAAAAGAAGCTTAGCATTTTTTCGAACCTTAATCAGTCCAGCATTTTAGTCTTTTGGATTGCCTTTGTGAATAAATGAAAAGGCAGAGATTTCAGTATTTATTATGGCTTGCCGTCTTTTGCATGGCAAACTTAGCCCCTCGCGGGCAATTACAATACCTTTGTAGTTTTCTTTGAAAACGGGCCTGCCTTCGGGTGGGCCTTACTTTTTAGGGGAGATTTTCCTTTGCTTCCCGTTTTTGACCATAACATAGTTTCTTTTTCAAGTAATTGGTTTTCTCTTTTTCTAAACTTTTTATTTACCTTTCGTTATGGAAATGGTAACAATCAGTATTCCCCCATGCCATTTAGGCCTAGGTGGATGTGCCCATTTCTTTCAGAATTTCTTTATTGAGAATTAAGTAGCAATTTATTACCTCATGAAAAATATTTATTCACTTCTAGTATTGATTTGTTTTTTTAGTTTCTCTGTGGCCCAAAGCGATTGCGTTGCAGGTCGATACGAAAATGCGGTATTTTCAAACTTTGTGAAAACTGCCGATGTGACCTACGGTCAAAATACAGCTGTAAACGCAACTACGACTGTTTTAAAGATGGATATTTATGAACCACAGGGAGACACACTTTCTTTGCGGCCCCTCATTTTAATGGCACATGGAGGGACATTTATTGGAGGAGATAAAGCAGGAACAGACATCGTTCCCTTGGCAGAAGATTTTTCTAAAAAAGGATATGTTTGTGCATCCATTAATTACCGTTTAGGAATCCGAAATTTTCCCCTACCCGGGCCGGATTCAACCGATGCAACCGAGGCAGTGGTGCGCGCTGTTCAGGATGCGAAAGCGGCCATTCGTTTTTTTTATAAAGACAGGGCGACTACAAATACCTACAAAATTGATACGAATAGAGTATATTTTTTAGGTTGTTCTGCAGG
>JAYSVQ010000118.1:0-6854 GCA_043718485.1 Bacteroidota bacterium | reverse complement strand
ATTGCCTATCTCACAGCAAAAGCGGGAAAAAAAGTTAAAGTAGTTGAAGCCAGTAAATCATTTGGCGGTTTACTCAGCACGTTTGAGGCAGGGGGTAGAAATAGATTTACCGTTTTAAAAGAAGGTATTCAACAAAAAATGTTCAATGGCCGTCTGCTTTCTAATTATCGTTCCCTTCCAATATTTCGTTAGGCGAAATGCCTTTTTATATGATTTTAGTCCGTAAACTTCCATTATCTTTTCCTTCGCACGGGATACCACATTTTACCATTTATGTAATAAGAAAAACGAATTTAATTCAATTCAAAAATTAAAGGTCGCTGTTTTCAGTTTTAAGTAGGTTTTCCACAGACTTTTCAAAATCAATACAGAATTCCGGTAATTTCTTAGTTTTGAGGTTGAGCAAGCAAATTCACCCCATGACCGACCAATTTGACGGCGCAAGCCTCGACATTAAATCAGAGCAATTCGAAAAAATGAAGGCCCTTTTCCCTGAAGCCATATCCGAAGGCAAGGTGGATTGGGAAAAGCTAAAAGCTACCCTGGGAGAGGAAATCACTTTCGCCAATGAACGCTATGTTTTGAATTGGGCTGGAAAGTCAGAAGCGTTCCGGGTATTGCAGACCGCTACACTTGCACCTGCACCGGAAGAATCGGTTAACTTCGATACCACACAGAATATATTCATTGAAGGTGAAAACCTGGAGGTATTGAAAGTTCTGCAAAAATCTTACTACGGTAAGATTAAGATGATTGAAATTGACCCCCCCTACAATACAGGAAGCGACAGTTTTATTTATCCGGATAAATTTTCTGAAAGTAAAGAGGATTATCTGAAACGCATCGGGGAAAAAGATGAGGAAGGCTATTTGTTGAAAGAAGGGTTGTTTCGCAAAAACAGCAAGGAAAATGGGCAATACCACAGTAATTGGCTCAATATGATGTATCCTCGTTTATTCCTTGCCCGGAATCTTTTACGCGAGGATGGAGTGATCTTTGTTCACATTGACGATAACGAAGTGCATAATCTCAGATTGATGATGAATGAGATTTTTGGGGAAGAGAATTTTGTTTCAGTTTTTCCGTGGAAGAAACGGTCAGCTAAAAGCGATGTCCCTTTTGGGGTATCTCAGGATTATGAGTGGGTTCTTTCATTTACGAGAGGGGATTTCCAGGCTGGTTTGCCACTGGAAAGAAAATACTATAAGACAGATGACATTCCAAATGACAGGTGGAGGCTTTCGGACTTAACCACACAAAGGAGTGCTGAAGAAAGGCAAAATTCTGCTTTTGATATGGTTGACCCCAAAACCCAAAAGATTTACCCCTTAAAACCAAATAGAGTCTGGGGAGTAACAAAAGACACCTTTTTACCTTACTACGGAAAAAAGAAAATAGTATTTCCAGATGATTATGATTTTTTAAATATTACAATACCCGCTTTTCGTGTGTTTGAAAGCGAGGATAAGGCGAAGGCAAAGAAAAAATTCGGGAATGAGGATGCCAAAAAATCAGTATCCACATTTCTTCCCAAAGAGATTGGTATGAGTGAAGATGGCAATAACGACATCTTGGAATTATTCAATTCAAAGGTTTTCCCATATCCTAAACCAGTCAAATTAATCAGGCACTTTATACAAACTATCCATGAAAAGGATTTTATTGTATTGGATTTTTTTGCAGGAAGTGGCACAGTTGCTCAAGCGGTGTTAGCGGAAAACGCTTTCGATGGAGAAAATCGAAAATTTATTACAGTGCAGCTACCATTAATAAGTGATGAAAATTCTGAGGCTAAAAAATTAGGGTTTGAAACAATTGCCGAAATTTCGAAGGAGAGGATTAAAAGGGTAATCAAGAAAATTGTAACCGAAAAGCATGGAAAATTGGCCTTCAATTCACGTTCGCAAGACCTTGGTTTTAAAGTTTTCAAACTCAAATCCTCTAATTTCAAAATCTGGCGGGGAGATGGTATTGAAAATGAAGATTCCTTAACCGAGCAGTTGGAGATTTTTAAAGAGCCAGTCCGCGAAGGAGCGCAAGATCAGAACATTTTGTATGAACTTATCCTGAAATCTGGTTTTGAGCTAACTGCACCTGTTAAGGAGTTAAATGGGTATCACTCAATAGCAAATGGGGAATTGGTAATCGCACTCAACAGCTTTACAAGTGCTATGCTTGCAGAATTGCTCAAAGCCAAACCCAAGCGGGTAATTGCGCTTGACCGCTTGTTTGCCGGTGACGATGATTTCAAGACGAATACGCTTCTTCAGTTGAAGGATGCGGGGGTTGAGTTTAAGACGGTGTAATTATGGCGCACTTTATCGAACAAGGAGACGCGGATTTCTTTTTCGGAATGGAAAAATTTCCAGATGAGGAAAAGGAATATCAATTCCCAAACTCTGGAGGCAAAATTATCATTCCATTTACTTCAATTGATAAAAGAGAAAATTTTTTATTTGACATTTATAGGGGAAGTGTAAAAGTTACAAAAGTAGCTTATCAAAACCGAGTGAGGAAAGCATTTGTGCTGCGAAGGCTTGATTTTGATGGTTCTCCTCACCCAAATCCAGAAGTTGATGTCGTACCTCTGGAAATTTTAAAACCCTACAACGGAAAGGAAATTTCCTCCCCCCATATTCACTTGTATGTAGAGGGGTTTGGCGAACGATGGGCCGTTCCAGCCGAATTGTTTCTAAATCTCTCTGGAAAAGATATTTACGAAGTATTGTTTACCTTCTTTGACTATTGTAATGTAAAGAAAATGCCGGTAATTAAAAAAACACTGCTAATATGAAAGACCTAATTGAATCCTACATATCCTGGTTAAAGCAAAAAATTAAGTTTCAAGAAATAAATGGATATTTTGAAATTACTACTCCATTTGTAAATCATATCAATGACTACATTCAAATTTACCTGAAACGTAATGAAAGAGATCAAATTTACATGACAGATGATGGCGATACACTTAATAATCTCGAAATGGCTGGAATGGATTTCACAACACCAACACGAAGGAGGGAATTGGATTCAATATTGAATGGATTTGGTGTCACTATCAAAGGGAATGAATTGACAATAAACGCAACACCTTCAACATTCCCCATGAAGAAGCATAATCTTTTGCAAGCATTGATGGCAGTAGATGATTTATTTGTCTTATCCTCCCCCAAAGTGGAAACATTTTTTCTGGAAGACATAGCTAATTTTTTAAATCAAAATAATGTTCGTTTTTCCCGCAATATTATTTTGCAAGGCAAAAGCTCCTTTCAGCATAAGTTCGATTTTTTAATCCCTTCTTCTGAAAAAGCTCCTGAAAGAATTATCAAAGCAGTTTCAAGCCCCAAAAAGCAAAATATTATTGCTCATCTTTTTGCCTTTGAGGATACAAAGCAAGCCCGGAACAACGAGGGAATAATGATATTAAACGATCTTGAAAAGGAAATAATTCCAGATGTTTCACAAGCAATTGTTGAATATGGGATTATTGATTTTTCATGGAAAAATCGAGAAACTCTTAAAGAAAAATTATCAGCCTAATATGAACGTAATAATTTTTTATTTCGTATTTATCAGTGTTACTTCCAAATTAATGAATGGGCATTGAAATGGCTGTAAAACCAATTATTCATGAGATTCCAGGGATTGGCCGTCAAACAGTCTTCCTTTTTGGAAATGCTATAGCTTTCTTTGATCTTTTGGAAGAAAAGGGTTTGATTGGTTATCGTCTTGATAATCAGCAATTGCCTATTGGCATAAAACGAAATAAAACGAAATAAAAATGGAAAATAAAAATCATAAACCATTGAAAATCAGCGACTTTTTATTTTGCAAATTGGTTCAAAGGGAAAGTACAACGAAAATAAAATGAAACTCCACTTCTCTCCCAATCAGGATTATCAGCTTCGCGCAATCCAGTCAATTGTTGGTCTGTTCAAAGGCCAACCCATAAATGACAGGGAATTTCCACTAACTCCCAATAAACCTGCAATCAAAGACTTGATGGAAACAGGTTTTGGAAATCAGCTTATACTTACAGAGGAAGAAATCAGCGCAAACGTTGGAAAGGTTCAGCAAGAAAATCATTTTTATCCTCTGCCTGATTTCAAGGGAATGAATTTTACGGTTGAGATGGAAACAGGGACGGGTAAAACTTATGTTTACTTGCGCACCATTTATGAACTGAATCAGATTTACGGGTTCAGCAAGTTTGTAATTGTTGTTCCTTCAATCGCGATTAGGGAAGGAGTATTGAAAAACCTAGAAATTACGCATGAGCATTTGCAGAATCTGTATTCTCGTATTCCGGTAAATTACGCTGTGTACGATTCAAAGAAAGTTTCTGCCCTCCGCAATTTCGCTGCTGCAAATACTTTGCAAATTCTTGTCATAAACATTGATTCCTTTACAAAAGACGCAAACATTATCAATCAGCAAAGAGACAGCACGTATGGCAGGAAGCCGATTGAGTTTATCCAGAGTACACGGCCTATTGTTATTCTCGATGAACCACAGAATATGGAGACTGCCATCCGCAGAAAAGGAATTGAAAACCTGAATCCACTTTGCACGTTGCGCTATTCGGCTACACATAAAGTTCCTTACAATCTGGTTTATCGTCTTGGCCCGGTACAGGCTTATGACATGGGTCTTGTAAAGCAAATCGAAGTAGATTCGGTAATGGCAGAGAATGCAAGCAACGAAGCGTTTATCAGTTTGGAAAGTATCAAAGCCACGAAAACCAAACTGACTGCGAAAGTAAAAATAGAAGTAAATTCGCCTGAAGGCCCGAAACGTAAATCGGTGTCGGTTGATTCAAAGCATTTTGATCTATACGAACTTTCAGGTCATCGTGAAGTGTACAAAGATTTGACTGTAAATGACCTGAACGCACAGGATGGATATATTGAATTATCGAATGGCACTCGCATTTATTCCGGTGAAACAAAAGGCGGTTTGATGGATGAAGTGATGAAAGTTCAAATCAGAAAATCGGTTGAGGAGCATTTTTCAAAGGAAAAACGATTGAAAGAAAAGGGCATAAAAGTACTCTCACTTTTTTTCATTGACCGTGTTGCCAATTACCGGGAATACAACGATTCCGGTAATCCAGGTAAAGGGAAATTTGCGAATTGGTTTGAAGAAATTTACACGGAGTTTGCCTCGAAAGCAGAATACAAGGATGTGATTCCATTTACAGCCGAACAAGTTCATAACGGATATTTTGCCCAGGATAAGAAGGGCGTATTTAAAGACACAAATGGTGAAACCAAAGCTGATGATGATGCCTACCATCTTATCATGCAAGACAAAGAGCGGCTTCTCGATATGAAGGAACCGCTGCGATTTATTTTTAGCCATTCAGCATTGCGCGAAGGTTGGGATAGTCCGAATGTATTCCAGATTTGTACATTGAATGAAACCCGCTCCGACATGAAGAAACGGCAGGAAATAGGAAGAGGTTTACGTCTCTGTGTAGATCAGGACGGCAACAGGGTACACGACAAGCATATTAACAGACTCACCGTTGTTGCAAATGAGAGTTATGAAGATTTTGCGAAACGGCTTCAAACAGAAATTGAGGAAGACTGTGGGGAAGAATTCAAGGGTAGGATCAAAGACAAGGCAAATGAGGTTACAGTCCGCGCCAGAAAAGGATTTGAAATAGATGAAAAATTTCTCGATCTCTGGAACCGGATAAAACATCGCACTCAATACAGTGTCAATTATGATACTCCTGAATTGATTATTGCGGCAACCAAAGCTGTTCGCGATATGCCAGAGGTACACAAGCCAGTCATTCGCACACGCAAAGGGGATATTGCAATTAATGAAGAAGGTGTTTCCGGCATTGAAACCCGTTTCCGTACTTATGAAGTGGATCAATTATTTTCGGAAGTGCCCGATGTGCTGGGGTACATCCAGAGCAAAACTGAACTTACACGCAGTACCATTCTGGAAATCCTGAAAAAATCTTCCCGTTTGAGTGAATTGCTGAATAATCCTCAACTTTTTCTTGACCTGGCTGTGAAGGCGATCAAAGAAACGCTGGATAATTTAATGATTGAAGGGATTCAATACACAAAAAATGGGAATGTGTTTGAAATGGAATTGTTCGAAGAAGAATTTACAACGTACCAGAACCACCTGAAAGTGATCCAGGAACAAAAAACAGTTTATGACTATATCCTCTGTGATTCCGATACTGAAGTGCAATTTGCTCAGGACTGTGAAAACAATCCTGATGTTGAATTTTACATAAAACTCCCGGCCAAATTTATCATTCAAACCCCAATCGGTGAATACCGACCAGATTGGGCATTGATTTTCAAAGAGGAAAAGAAACTCTATTTCGTGGCTGAGACCAAATCTTCATTGGAAGAGTCAGAATTGAGGGGGAAAGAAGCCAGGAAAATCAAATGCGGGAAGGCGCATTTTGAGGAGTTTAAGAGGGATGGGGTGGAGTTTAAGGCGGTGAAAAAGTTGGGGGATTTGAGATGATAGAATTGACTTTTATGAACAAAATTTAGAAATAGCTCCAACGAGAAATGGAATTTTATATGTTTTAACCATATGTACAATTTTTTTATTTAATCGCAATTGAATTTCAAGACAAATTGAAGGTGAATCTGAGTTATTTGCATTGGGCATATAATCATTTTCACATCATCCTCAATCCTTCCCCACTGAAACCATAAAAGCATGCAAGAAAAAACAGACATAATAATTGTCGGAGGCGGCATTACGGGCCTTTGTATTGCCTATCTCACAGCAAAAGCGGGAAAAAAAGTTAAAGTAGTTGAAGCCAGTAAATCATTTGGCGGTTTACTCAGCACGTTTGAGGCAGGGGGTAG
>JAYSVQ010000117.1:0-2370 GCA_043718485.1 Bacteroidota bacterium | reverse complement strand
CGTTTTAGGGTGGATGAAGAAGTTGAAATCGTGCGAATTGAAACCAAAGAGTTGCAATATCTCTATCAAGATGCAGATTTTTTTACCTGCATGGATTTGAACAGTTACGATCAAGTTCCGGTTTCTAAATCTTTGTTTGGAGATACCGTTCGTTTTTTAAAAGAAGAAATGATGGTTACCGTAAATTTTGAAGGGGATGAAGCCATTTCTGCGGAGCCCCCAAATTTTGTAGAATTAATTGTGACCTATTCTGAACCCTCTATCAAGGGAGACACAGTAAATAACGTGCAGAAACCGGCAACCTTAGAAACAGGTACAGAAATAAAAGTGCCAGGGTTTGTTGAAATTGGAGATAAGATTCGAATCGATACCCGGTCTGGAGAATACATGGACCGAGTTAAGAGCAAGTAATAAAAAGTGAAAAGGCCCCGAGCGGGGCCTTTTTTTATTCCGCTTGCTTAATTTTTCTTGGGATTAAGGGACGTCTGCAAACCGGACAAAAGCCGGGTCCATGAGCCAAAACGTGGCCCTTTCTGCAAACAAATTTATCAGAAATAACCCACTTCCATTTTCCGACTTCTTTCAAAAATGAGGGGTCATTTCCGATTGCAGTTTGGGGTGTGAAAATGACTTTCCAAACCGAATCTCTTTTTTCAAGATTGAGCAAATGCGAAGAACTATCATTTTCAAAAATGAACGATACTTCAGCCCGCTCCTGTTGAATTCGTGTCCCAATTACAGAAACCGTTTTATTGTCTAACGATTTCGTTCCTGAAAAATAGTTGAGAAGTTCAGGAAGGGATTGTGTTGTCACATACTTTTTAGATTGAACTACATCGGATTTTTTCATGGCCACAAAAAAGTCTTCTGCCAGCCACTGTGGGTTGGTTTCAGAAATTTTTGGAATAATGACAGAATCCCGAATCAATGAACTCAGTATGCCATTAACGCCAGTAATGGAACTCATTTCGCAATTTACTTTCCAGTCAGATTCAGTTTTATTCAACCTTAAATGATTTGCACTTCTTTTTTTTCCGGTTAAAATAGTGAGAAGAACACCATTTTTTTCAGGAATCGTTTTTTCAATAATGAAGTTGTTTTGTTTTCCGGGCACAATATTACGCTCCGCAATTTCTTCTTGAATGGAAGGGCAAGAATCTAAAGAGAGATGATTGACTTTTTCCCAATCTAAATTTGAAACGGCATTCAAAAAATCACGTGCCAATTCTCGTTGAGTATTTTCCTGGTTTTTGCATCCCATTCCAAAAACTAGGCTTGCCAAAAAAACAAAGCCCAAAAAATGCTTCAAAATTGACCTAACAAATGACGAAAGGGCAGTCATGCTTTTTTTCCTAAAGGGATATTGGACAGGTGTTTTCATATTTGGGTTTGCAAATAAATAATTTCGCATTTAAGGAGGGCGGAAACTTCCCAAATTTGAGGCTTTTGCTTTTTCCTGCCTAAACGGTTTGCCTCATTAGATAAAATTAGCAAACAAAAACCCCCAAGATATTGATTATCAAGGGGCTTTTAACATGAAAAGCGGTCCGGACGGGACCGCTGTTCTTTCACTATCTTTTGAAAGTCAATGAAAAAAAGTCCATTAAAACGTGCAAAAAACGCATTTTTTGAAAATTTGTGAAAACCAGCGAAAGCCGGTAAAACAAAAACTGCCAACGATCTGCCCACGCCTAAAGACATTTTTTCATTTTCTTGAATGATTAAATCTCCCAACCTATGGCAAAGGTACGCTACTATTTGAGAAACCAGAAGAAGAGGTAAACGGATTGAAATGTTCTTTCGGGAAATCAGGGCAATTCAATTTTATTGATTCTGTTTTTTAATAATTGGATTTGTTGAAACAGTTCTTCAAAAAGAAGCGAACCCCCATAAATCATGCTCTTTTGCATTTGTTCATAATCCCTTTTCCAGGCTTCCAATAAATTATCGGGAGGCAAAGGATTTATTTTAGCCGGTGCATGATTTGCATAATCTATCCCTCGCACCGGGGTTAGGGTTCTGCGATGTTCAATTATGCACTGATACAATTCTTTGTCAGCAATCGCTTTTTTCGCAAATTCTGTGTTCATCAGTTTCTCCAGATCATATAAATGTCTGCTTAGTCGGTTTACTTTTATTTTCTCAACGGGTTTCTGAAATTCTTCGTGCAGGAGAAATAGTTTTTCCAGAAATGTTCTTTCTGGATTTACGGTTGGAACAGCTATCTTATTGTCGGCAAATGGCTTGCCCGAATAATGCTCACCTACGAATGAAAAAATATCCCTGTTTGTAAATGGCTCCTTCAATGAACGACTGCCAATTTCAACCAAAATCCTGGTTGGCAAATAATCAGATTTTTCGGTGAGGCTG
>JAYSVQ010000116.1:0-6912 GCA_043718485.1 Bacteroidota bacterium | reverse complement strand
TTTGCTAAGGTAATTGGACTAATCGAAAAAGCAATAGACTGTTGATAAAAAGATAGGAATGCGGTTTTTGGGGGAATTTGGGGAGGTTTTGGAGGCTGGAAATGTTTCAATCCATCATTTTCTATCCTTACCTAATCCCCTCGAGATTGAGTGCCGTTAGGTACAGGATATGGGTAGAAGAATTGGATTTTGCATCGGCATTTCGTTTCGAGTGTCCCTCCCTTGCGTTGGATTTGTGCATGGAAAAAGGAGGGGTTGGGGTGGTTTATCCATCATTTTCTACCCACATTAAATCCCTAAAGGGATTGTGTGCCGTTAGGCACATGATATGGGTAGAAGAATGATTAAACGTTTTATTTTGTGCCGTTAGGCACATAATATGGGTAGAATTTAATTGTGCATTTCTATTGTGCCGTTAGGTACAAGATATTGGTATAATTTGATTGTGTATTTCTATGGTGCCGTAGGCACAAGATATGGGTAGAATTTAATTGTGCATTTCTATTGTGCCGTTAGGCACATAATATGGGTAGAATTTAATTGTGCATTTCTATTGTGCCGTTAGGTACAAGATATGGGTATTTGATTGTGCGGATTTATTGTGCCGTTAGGCACAAGATATGGGTAGAACATATGGTTGTGCATTCATCCTCCACAGACAGGCAGACGACCTTAAACAAACTAAAAAAACGGTTAAACAATGCCTGAAGCATCGCCAAGATGAAACTTACCGGTTCGCTTGCGGTTGGCATTGGCTTTATCGATTGCAGCGTTGAGTTCAAAGCCAATGAGAAATACAAGGCTAATCCAATAAAACCAAAACATGAGCAGCATAACCCCGCTCAAGCTGCCATAAAATTTATTGTAATTTACAAACTCAATAAAAATTGTTTTGAAAATCCAAACGGCGGCTAAAAATAATACCCCGGTGAGTATAGAACCCGGGCTGATGAAACTCCACCTTGTTTTGGTTTCAGGGGCGAGAAAAAATACGATTGAAATTCCGGCAAATAAAACGGAAAGTACCAAAATCGTTTCTAAGGCATTTCCAAAAAACGCAGCTGTGGGTTCAGTCATTATGTTATGTGCACCTATATAATCGAATAAACGGTCGCTCATCACAGAAAATATTAAGGACATGATAAGCAAGAGCAATAGAATAATAAAAATGAGAAAGGCAAGAATGTAAGACCACAAAAAACTGCGCGGATGGAAATGGTCTGTATCCTTTTTTGAAAAGGCAAACATCATAGCACGAATGCCATTGAGGCTTGCATATAAAGTAAGGAATAGATTTATGGATAAGAGTCCGACACTTTTTCCATTGAAGACTTCATTCACAATATTATTGACCAGGGCGAGCCCCTCTGCGGGCACAATGGCCTGCAAGGAATGTTGAATTTGATCTTGCATTCCCCGAATAGGGATTCTGGGAATTAGGGTAAACAAGAAAATCATACCCGGAAAAACGGCAAAGAAAAACTGAAATGCCATTGCCGCTCCGTACAAAGTAAAGTGACGGTTACCTAACGCAGAAAAAAGAAAATTGAATACATCAAATACGCCTGCGCCTTTGAATCCCGGTAAACGGATGCGGTTTAATACCCGTAAAGAACGGGTGTAGCGCAAACGAAACCACCGAAAAAGGCGATCGAGCCGATCAACCATATCTTGAAAGCGCCCCCCTTCCTTTTCTTTTATTTTCTCTCGCTTCACAATCTTGTCCCCCATTTCTGGTGAATGAGTGTAAGAAAAAAATCTGGTGCCTTAACCGGTCGATTTCTCTCTTTTTCCAAAAAAACGAGTACCACAACTGCCTCGGCGACCAATTCGCCTTTTTCAGAAAAGATGCGGGAATGAATGGGCAATCGGGTCGAGGGAATCTCTCTGATTTCGGAATGTAGAATTAATGTGTCGTCGTAGGTGGCAGGTTTTCGAAACCGAATGTTGTATTCCAAAACCGGCATGAAAATGCCCCGGTCTTCAATCTCTTTGTAACTGATTCCCAAATAACGAATGAGCTCTACGCGTGCGGCCTCTAAATATTCTGCATAACGGCCATAATACACAAAGTTCATTCTATCTGTATCTGCATACTGAACCCTACGTGTATATTGATGTTGTATCACTTTTTTCGGTTGTTCAGTGCATTGTGATAGCCATGTGCGGCCCTATTGTGGTCTGTCAAATTTGATGTAAATGTATGAAATCCTGACATATCACTTTTTGCACAGAAAAATATGTAGGTATGGTTTTCTGCATTCAAAACGGCCTCAATTGCCGATTTTTCAGGATTGTTTATGGGCCCGGGAGGCAAACCGGCATATTTATAGGTATTGTAAGGGGAATCAATTTCGAGATGTCTTTTCAACACCCGGCGAATGGTGAAATCGCCATGCGCAAAAATTACGGTCGGGTCAGCCTCTAAACGCATTCCCTTTCTGATTCGGTTGAGATAAACACCGGCAATGGTAGGCCGCTCTTTGTCTTTATTGGATTCTGCCTGTACGATACTTGCAAGTGCCATCACCTCATTTGGACTTAAGCCCTTTTCACTTGCTTTTTGGTTACGTATTTCATTCCAATAGGCATCAAACTCCCGCTTCATTTTACGAATCACTTCTTCGCCAGAAACATTCCAATAAAAATAATACGTATCGGGAATAAAAATAGAAATAACCTGATTGGGTTCTAATTGGAGCGTATCGAGAAGCGTCTTGTTTTCAAAAGCTTCCAGCAACTCTTTTTCCTCCAATTCCAAGCGTGGCGCCAAATCTTTGGCAATTTCGAAAAGGTTGCGGCGTGCACGAAAACGAACCTTCACCGGGTCTTGCAAACCGGCTCTCAACTTTTGGATAATCTGGCGATTGGTCATGCCTTGTTTTAAAAGGTATCGACCCGGTTTTACCTGAGCTTGAAAGCCCATTGCCCTGCTCGCCCACCAAAATGTACCTGAATTTTTCAGCACCTTTTCACTTTCAAGATGTTGGACCAAAAAATTAAAATCCGCAGATTTAGGAAGCAGCAACTCGTATTCAGAAACCGCTTTATTGATATTAGGAAATATTAACACATAGAAACCCGAAACCACTACCATCAGGCCACCTACAATTGCAGTTCCACCTATTAAAAGCCAGCCTCTTATTGCCCTATTATTTCCCTTCTTTCCCGAAGCTCGTTTCTTCGTGCTCATGAATTTATTCTACATTAAAGGCAGGGTCAATTTCTGCTTTCCAGGCCAGCATTCCACCCTTAAGGTTTTTTACATTTGAGAAGCCCTGTTGTGCAAGAAAATTACAGATTTGTCCACTACGCCCCCCGGAACGACAGCAAATGATGAGTTCTGCATCTTTATTGGAACCTAATTCCTGAATTTTCAAGGGAATATTTCCCATAGGAATGTTTTCTGCATCAATATGATCATTCTCATATTCCCACGTTTCCCGCACATCAATCACGGTGGGTCGGCTGCCCTGGTCGATTCTTTGTTTGAGTTCTTGAACTGAAATTTCTGTCATACCTTGAGAATATTAACAATTGGAATGAAAATTAAACATTAAAACGAAAATGCATAAGGTCACCATCATGAACCACATATTCTTTTCCCTCGACTGACATTTTTCCGGCTTCTTTAACGGCGGCTTCGTTTTTGTATTTTATGAAATCTTCGTAGTGAATAACTTCAGCACGAATAAATCCCTTCTCAAAATCAGTATGAATAACGCCCGCGGCTTGTGGGGCTTTTGTTCCGGAGGGAATTGTCCATGCTCT
Source organism: Bacteroidota bacterium (assembly GCA_043718485.1). GTDB lineage: Bacteria > Bacteroidota > Bacteroidia > J057 > JADKCL01 > JAYSVQ01. The sequence goes on along the minus strand of JAYSVQ010000116.1, from coordinate 3,141 downwards.
CACTTCTTTAACCCCGGCGGTGAAATAGGTTTTCAACTTTAACAATTCATAAGCTTTGCGAATGAGAATACTGAGGCCGGGTTCATTCATCCCATAGCTTTCCAGAAATTCTTTCTTTTCATTCTCATCGGTGAACTCGCTTAATTGAGATTCCAGCGCTGCACAAATGATCATAATTTCTGCATCCTCCCCCTTTATCGCTTCTTTCACCCTTTCTACGAATGCGTTTCCATTGGGTAAAGAATCTTCATCGACATTACATATATATAAAACAGGTTTATCTGTAAGCAAGCCTAAATCCTCAACCACCCATTTGTCATCCGGGTCAATTTGCATTTTTCGAACGGCTTGTCCCGACTCAACATGTTTAATATAACGCTCGATAAGCTCTACTTGCCTCAAGGCTTCTTTGTCGCCACCTTTCGTTAATTTTTTACTTCTCTCAAGCTTTTTCTCCAGACTTTCCAAATCCTTTAAGAGCAATTCGGTTTCAATAATTTCTTTATCCCGAACCGGGTCAACGGTATTTTCGACATGAATAATGTTTGGGTCTTCAAAACAGCGCAGTACCTGAAGAATCGCTTCGCATTCTTTAATGTTGGCTAAAAACTGATTTCCTAATCCCTCACCTTTGGATGCGCCTCTCACCAATCCGGCGATATCCACGATTTTTACTACGGTTGGCACCACTTTTTGAGGATTGACTAAAGATTCGAGGGTGTCGAGCCTTTCATCAGGAACCGAAACCATTCCCACATTGGGCTCGATGGTGCAAAAAGGAAAATTGGCAGCCTCGGCGCGTGCTGCGGATAAACAATTGAATAGGGTAGATTTTCCCACATTGGGTAAACCCACTATGCCACATTTGAAACCCATTTTTTAATAATAAAGATAAAGGGCTGCAAATATCCCTAAATGAATCTAAAAATTAAAGCGAAAGAATGCTAAGCCCTGAAACCTACAAAAAAAATCAGTTGCCGATTTCCTCAGCATAGGCCTCTTCACCCGATTTTTCTTTTCCGCGATCATACTCATCGAAATCAAAATCAGGGAGTAACTCAGTTTTTACATGATCAACGGCCTCGTTCAAGGTTTTCATGAACTTGTTAAAATCTTCTTTATACAAAAAGATTTTATGCTTGTCATAACCGTCTCCATCTAAACGTTTTTTACTCTCTGTAATCGTGATGTAGTAATCGTTACCTCGGGTAGCTTTAACATCAAAAAAATAAGTGCGTTTTCCGGCTTTGATTTTGGTTGAAAAAACCTCTGCCCTGTCATTCCTGTTGTTTTCCACTGCGACTCTCCTCTGTTGCAAATATAAATGGATACCAAAATCTGAAATAGTTTCAGGGTTTCCAACTTTTTTAAAGAAATTTGGCCATTTTATCGCTTTTTTTAGAACAATTCACCTTTCATTAGGGTTTCATGGGGATATTTGCACCGAAACCATACCCATTATGACCATTTTCACCGAAATCACGCCCAACCCCGCCACTATAAAATTCGTGGTCGCAGATCAGGTTTTTTTACATACCGGTACCCTAGATTTTCCAAGTCCTGATTCGGTTGGCAAGCAGTCGGGATTGGCTTCTAAATTATTTGAATTGAAATTTGTTTCGGGCGTAATGGTGGGCTTCAATTTTATTACGGTTACAAAAGATGCGGCTTACAAGTGGGATGAGGTGATCCCCCCTGTAAAAGAATTGATGAAAGCTTATATTGCCTCGGGCCAGCCCGTTGCGATTGCACCTGAAAATAAAGTAGTGCTTGAGGGCGAGGTATCTCAAGATTCTGAAATTGTGCAAAGAATTAAATCCATTTTAGAGGATAATGTACGCCCTGCAGTCGCAATGGATGGGGGTGATATTGAGTTTGACAGTTTTGAAGAAGGAATCGTGCGCCTCAAAATGAAAGGCGCTTGCTCAGGCTGCCCCTCTTCTGCCATGACACTTAAAATGGGCATCGAAGGGTTGCTCACTCGCTTCATTCCCGAAGTAAAAAGTGTTGAGGCGGTTTAAACATTATCCATTTTCCCATTTCTTTCCTTACTTAGGGTTTTCAATTCTATGCGAATCCTTCATTTGTTTTTTCTTTGTAGTTTTTGCCCCAGCCTACTTTTCTCTGGGGGCTTTCAGGTTTCGCTGCAAGGGGAAAAACAAACCGGAATGGCCCATTGTGGCGCCGGATTAGCGCTTGACGCAAGTGCCCTATTTTTTAATCCCGGTGCGATTGGCTTTTTAAAAGAGAATTATATTCATGTGGGAGGCAGCGCAATTTTTGCGCGGATGCGCTATCAGGAACCTTCTCCCGGACAATATACCACAGCAAATGAATTCAGCGTTTCGCCCCCCATCAACCTTTACGGCAATTGGGCGATTGGCACGGAAAGAAAATTACATTTCGCAGTTGGCATTTATACACCCTTTGGTAGCAGAGTAGCATGGCCCTCTGACTGGAAGGGTCAATTCATGCTTCGGGAATTATCTTTAAAAACTTTTTTTATTCAGCCAACATTCGGTTGGCGTGTGACGGATAAAGTTTCAGTGGGTGGGGGCCCTGTAATGGCAACAGGTACAGTGAATTTAAAAAAAGGAATTCCGGTTCAATTCGCCGACGGCAGCTATGGCGAAGGCAATTTGAGCGGTGCCGGTTCAGGCTACGGATTTAATGTTGGTATATTGGTAAAGCCCACCGAAAAGTTAAATCTTGGCCTGAGTTACCGATCTACGGTCACTTTTAACGCAAGGGCCGGGAATGCAACTTTTAATGTACCTGATGACCTAAAACAATATTTTCCAGAGACTACTTTTTCATCAAAAATAAAATTGCCTTCAACGCTTACCTTAGGCAGTGCCTATCAGTTAAATGAAAAGCTCATGCTGGTGTTTGACATCAACTATGTCGGCTGGAAGGCATACGATACCCTATCTTTTGATTTCGCCACCGAAACCGACAAGTTAAAAGATCAACATTCGCCAAGGCTGTATCACAATTCATTTGTGTTAAGAGGCGGTTTACAATGGCAAATGAAAGAAAATTTCTGCCTGCGGTTTGGGAGTTATTTTGACATGACACCGGTGCAAAATGGTTACATCACCCCCGAAACCCCAGACGCAAATAAAATCGCTTTTACGACTG
>JAYSVQ010000115.1:0-2385 GCA_043718485.1 Bacteroidota bacterium | reverse complement strand
TTCCATTCCATTCAAGTTGCCCTTTTTTTAAAACACCCTGTGAGGTTCCCCCTGCGACAGGGTTGCTCGATCCCCCTGAACAACATTGACCCTGCAATAAAAACGGGGTACACAATTGAAATAGACATAAAAAACGGAATAACCAGAAAAACCTGAGCCGTATTTCTATGAGATATTTCGCGTTCATAAATTAAGGCATCAGAATTATTTTTTGGAATGAAAATTGATGCTTCGTGTTTATGCCAAGCAGGTAAACCCCACTCATTATTGCATCCGTTTCAATCTCTACCTTGCTGTTTGGTTTCTGCCCCCAATCAATTTCCCTTTTCAAAATAGAACGACCTTCCAAATTAAAAAGTTGAATTGAAACAGGCTCAAGGGGAACGGTAACATGTAAAATCCTGTTTACAGGGTCATGGTAATAAGTTGGTTTTTTTGAATTTGGGTTCAGGTTAGGTTTATTTCCAACTTCAGAGAGTGCGGTTTGTATCGCAGCTCGCATGACTGGCATTTCACTTGATGAAAACCCAAGACGTTTGTAATAAACTCCATGAGTAGGGTTGCCAACAATCGCAATTGTAGGCATTCCCATCCCTCCATAATAATTCACTTCACTTTCACAATTGACAATTTTAGGAGAGGGTAAGATATTTGTGTTTCCCCAATCTGTCATTTCCTGACAGGTAGCAATATTGTCGTATGACATATAATAAAGCAAAACCCGTTGTGGATGGGAAATCTGAAATTCATCATAAATCTGACTCATATACGTGCTTCCAATTATACAAGGAATACAACCCATATGAACAAAAACCTGAATCACAACCTGCCCGTTATCCAGTTTTTCAAATAAATGCGTTTGATTACTATTGCAATCCGTTTTTGTCCAGTCAATCGCAGTCGTTTGGGAATTCAATTTTGGAAATGCAATGAATCCAACAGCAAGAAGTGAGAAAAGGAACTTAAGGAAGTGTGCCATTTGAATTGAATTTGATTGTGCTTCGAAATTGAGAAATATATCATTGGAAGAATATGATTTAAATCATATAATGTTGGTGCAGGCTTAATTTTAAAGGTAATTATGGCGGTATTAGATTTCACTTTTTCAAAACGGAAGGTTAAAATTTATTTTCCCCAAAATTTCAATGGATTTCTTAGAAAAATATGGTGATTACCCAATTGTTTTAATTCTCCGATATTCATCTCTTTCTTGGTTTTTCTGGCATTTATTGATTTAAGGAGCTTTTGCCTTTAGGGTCTTGGTATTCTATCTCTTTTTCTCCTTAAATTAGTTGCTGATTTAGAAAGCCCAATTCAAGCCAATTCATGAAATTTCTGCCTTCAATTACATTTTTTCTCTGCTTTTCTCTTTTACTCAATTCTCAAACTTTTTCTGCTGAATACCAAGATGGGAAAATCTGGTTTCAGGTTAAGGAGGATTATCGAATCGCAGCGTCACTCAATGAAAACCCGCATAACCTACCTTTAGCTAGTTTGGATTTCCTATTACCAATAGCCGAAAATTTTACCCTCAACAAGCTTTCAAAACCCTTTTTTGCTGCAAGGAATTCTCCCATTCTTCAACGCACCTTTTTACTTGAGTTTAGCGAAGTCAATAGGGTAGAAGACATCATTTCACTTCTCAAAGCCAGCGGAAAGGTTGTGTATGCAGAAAAGGTTCCCTTACTCAGAACCTGTCTTACCCCTAACGATCCCAGTTATTCCTCACAATGGCATCTGAACACAATCGGTGCTGCCACCGCATGGAATTCTTTTTCTATGCTTTCCCCAATTGTCATTGCCATCGTAGATGATGCAGTTCAGCGCAACCATCCCGATTTATCGCCAAACGTTTGGGTAAACCCGGGTGAAATCTCCGGCAATAGTATTGATGATGATAACAATGGATATGTAGATGATATAAACGGATATGATGTCGCCAGTAATGACAACAATCCTGACCCGCCAAGCGGCTCATTTGACCACGGCACCCACGTTGCCGGAATTTCAAGCGCAGCCACCAATAACGCAACCGGAATCGCATCTATAGGTTTCAGTTGTAAATTAATGTGTGTAAAATCTACCACACAGGCAACCGTTGTCACCAACGGATATGATGGTTTGGTGTATGCAGTTGCGAGTGGAGCCGATGTGGTTAATATGTCTTGGGGCGGAACGGGTACTTCAACCACAGCCCAAAATATCATCACCTGGGCACATAACGAAGGCGTTGTGCTGGTGGCCGCTGCCGGCAACAGCAATGTAAACAGTATGTTTTATCCTGCAGGCTACACAGAAGTAATTGCAGTTGCAGCAACAAACAACAACGATTCAAAAGCAAGTTTCTCCAACTACGGAACATGGATTGATATTTCTGCTCCGGGA
>JAYSVQ010000114.1:0-6924 GCA_043718485.1 Bacteroidota bacterium | reverse complement strand
TTGCGTTGGAACGGATACATCCGGGCCGGTTATGCCGGGTACCAAACCTAATCTACCATCAGAACTTTCACCAAGGGTCCAAACCGTTCCATCGTTTCGAAGAATAATGGTCCATTCTTTTCCTCCGCTCACTTGTAATACATTGCCGATTCCCTGACACTTCACGGGAGAAAAACGGTTTGTGTTTGTGCCATCACCTAATTGGGAAACGCTATTGTCTCCCCAGCCCATGATAGAATCATCAACACGTATCGCGACGATATGCTCATACATGCCCCCCATTTTTTTAAATTTGTGGTTTCCTTTTACCTTAACAGGGGAATTTCGGTTCGTGAAAGAAGAATCGCCCAATTGTCCAACGGCATTTTCACCCCATGCCCAAATGGAACTATCTGCCCTGAGAACGGCAGTAAAATACCTACCGCAAAGTACATCTGTTGCATTTGAGATACCAGTAACTTGAACCGGAAATGCGCGATCGGTAAAGGTTCCATCGCCAATTTGACCTTCATTATTTCTTCCCCAACACCAAACGGTAGAATCGGTTTTTACGATGCAAGTGTGGTGTCTGCCTGCAGCCCCCTTTCTTGCTCCCTGTAAAATGGCTGCATCGATCGGTGAGTTTCGGTCGGTAATGCTGGAATCCCCAAGTTGACCTTCGTCGTTACTGCCCCACGACATTACTTTTCCATTTAGCGCTGCACAAATGGCGATAGAATGCATTCTTCCTGCAGCAAACTGAATTTGCGCTTGCATTTTATTGCCAACGTTTAACAAAAAGATAAACGTAAAAATGACAAAACCAACTTTTCCCTGAACTCTCATATCTCTCCCCTTTTTTCGATGAGTTAAAAGTAATCCATAGAGGGAGGCTTTGGTAAGCGCAAAAAGACTTAATTGAATTGAGGGTTAGGTAGGGTAGTGGATGGTGGCCTTAGCCTAGGTTGATTATTGTGCGCCTTAATTAGTTGGAATTTTTTGTAACGATACTTCTAATAACCAAAGAAGGAATTTTAGCAGGAATAAGCGAAAACTGAAGACCCATCCCAGAGAGTGCACCCCCGATAACCATTATCAAGCAGCTTACCCAAAAAAACATGAACATTATTAGCTTTTCCATAATCTTTCTCCTCGTTTTGTGCTTGCGTGAATGGTTGTTTCCACGGATTCAAAATTAGGTAAAACAAGTAGGGTAATTCAACCGCTTAAAGGCGTAATTCCTAAAAAAATGACCTTTTTTGATTAATTATGGCCTTTTTAGGACTTGTGAGCAAGCGAATTAGGCCTTTTCACCTACTGTATTCATGAATATTTAAAAGGGTTTTTGCAAATAAAAACCAAGATTGTAGGCTTTTTATCGGAGAAATTCAATTGCTTTAGAATACTTTTCTGCGTTCATAAACCTAGCGAGTATTTCATTTTACCTAGGCAATTTTGCGTCAGGTGAATGCCTTGCCAAATTTTAATTACCTTCGCAGGTCATTTTTTAATCCTATGGAATTTATAATCGACTTCTTTTCTAAATATATTTTACATCTGGGGGATACGCTGGGAGATTTTGTCAATGTCTATCAGGGTTGGACATACCTCGTTCTTTTTTTGGTAATTTTTTGTGAAACGGGATTAGTTGTAACGCCTTTTTTACCGGGAGACTCATTACTTTTTGTGGCTGGGAGTATTGCTGCAATTGGAAACCTCAATATTTTGTATTTGATATTGTTGTTGTTCGTGGCCGCAGTTTTAGGTGATACCGTAAATTATTTCATCGGCAAATATCTGGGAAAGCAAGTTTTTGAAAGAAATTATAGGTTGATAAACCGAAAGCACCTGGAAAAGACGCAGGCTTTTTATGAGAAGCATGGAGGGAAAACCATTATCATGGCAAGGTTTGTCCCTATCGTGCGCACATTTGCGCCCTTTGTTGCAGGTGTAGGGGTAATGGATTATAGAAAATTCATAGTCAATAATATTGTAGGCGGGGCGCTTTGGGTCGTAGGTCTTACCCTCGCAGGTTTCTTTTTAGGGACGATCCCGATTGTTAAAGACAATTTCGAAATCGTGATTTTTGCCATTATAGGCATTTCGGTTTTGCCCATTGTGATAGAGTTTTTGAGACAAGGCAAAAAGGCGTAGGCTGGAATTTTTTTCTCGGAAAGGTTGCATTAAATTATTTGGTAAGCCATTGTATGCTGGGAAACCCATGATGGCCAAATAATTTATTATCGTATTTAATCGTGGGTGAAAAGAGAATTTTTCCGGTCATTTCAGGCATTCTAACTTTCATCGTGAGAAAGATTTCCTTACCGGGTTCAATTTCCATTGCAGGCAAAACCGATTCTGAACATTGAATGCCCAATGACTTACCCCCCGATTGACTTTCCATGCATAATCTACAATCGGCTTGATTTGCCTGACCGATTAGTATAGTTGAGGTTGATTTGTTTACGCCTCTCAATTTCACTTCTACCTCGGTTCCCGATTGTAGATGCGCTGGAAATTCAGGGTAAAGCCATAATCGATTAAAAGAAGTCCAATTTTCAAAGGCTACATAATATATCCATTCACCGGTTGAGAGTTTGAAACTATCTTTTTCTGAAAACCATTCACTTAATAAAATCGCAGGTTTTCCTTGAATCGCTGCTTCCCGATCAACTTGTAAATCCCCCAGGTTGCCCCTGTATCCACCAGCATTAATCGCCAATCCATTTTCATTGCCATAGAAAAGATATTTGCCCCAATCGCCATAATGATTGGGAATAATTAAAGGACGGTCTCCGGCTATTTTGGCAAGCCTTGAGTATTTTTCTTTTGCTGGCCCGAAATCATTTCTAAATTCAGGCAAATAAGGCTGAAAAAAAGAAATTAAGCTGAGCCTGAAGACAAGTATAAGAGAAAAGGAAACCATAATTAGTCCTTTTTGCCATTTTGGAAGAAAGGGTTTTGCATTCCCGATTCGGCTTAAAAGAATTACTACTGGTAGAATAGCAGTGGCAGTCCAATTGGCTTCTGATTGTTGTTTGAATCCTAAAAAAGAAAAAAACAGAAACTCGGTAAGCACAATTCCCAAACAGGTGTTGTCGATGGAAAATTTTAAACGCCAGATTGATTTGAAACTGAAAAAGAAAAGAGGCAATACCCATCCCCAAGTAACGAGTTGCCCTAGAATCCAATTGCTTATTACCGTCCAATGCCATTTTTCAGGTGTGCGAAAAAACAAATGGAATTGTACGGTGGCCCAATCATGGCTTTGCAGCCACAAAAGATGGGGGATAAGCAAAATAAGGGCGATACCAAAACTCAAACCTATCAGGGGATTCTTCAGCGTTTTATAGTTTGCGATAAACACGCCTGAGAGAAAAATAATTCCCTGATATTTAGAATAGCCTATACATGCAATGAGTAATCCAAGCACAACGGCGTTTTTTAGGGCCGGCTTTTTTAGGAAATGTTGGAAGGCGACAAGAAATAGAATTGAGAAAAAAACAAACGGGGCGTCAGGTGCCAGAAAAAAACCACCGAATTGAAGCATTGGAATAGAAAAGGCAATGCCGAAAAACAACCAAGGTTTAGGTTTCTCAGCTAATGCCCAAGCTAAATAAAGAGATACGCTAGAGGTTAAAATAACAAAGAGCCGAACAAAAAATTCATCTTTTATAAATTGGGAGAAAAGGCCACCCCAAATAAAAACGGCAGGCGGGCTTTCAAAATATCCCCAATCGGGCCAAAGTGAGAAACTCCAATACAAGCATTCATCACTTGCGAGTTCGGTGAAATAGGCCTGAACGCCATTTAGGAATGCAAAAGAAAGGAGCCAGCATAGCGCACCCGTTCTATCGTTTCTTAAAAATGGGGAATTTATGAGAGTCAAAGCACAAAATTAAACAATCTGAGGCTGATTTTTGATTTAGATTTCACCCCGAATTTCCGGCTTATTACATTTGGCCCTTCTTATGTTTTTATCCATTTAAAGGTTTATCCTAAATTTCATGAACAAAATCTTCGCTTTCATTTTGGTTTTGACCTTTCCTTTGCTTTTGAATGCTCAAGAAGCAATGGTGATGCGTTTCCCTGCGCAAAAGGCCAATCAGGTCATATTTACTTTTGCTGGTGATTTATTTAGCGTTGCGCTTGAAGGTGGGCTCGCCCGCCAGTTATCGTCGCACGATGGGTATGAAATGTTTGCGCGGTTCTCCCCTGATGGTAATTGGATTGCCTTTACCGGCCAATATGATGGAAATACAGAAGTATTTGTGATTCCCTCAACTGGCGGTGAACCCAAACGCCTGTCTTATACCGCTACTTTAAATCGAGACGATGTGGCCGACCGCATGGGGCCAAACAATATTGTAATGACTTGGACCCCTGACAGCAAGAATGTCATTTTTAGGTCGAGAATGAACTCCTTTAATGCATTCAAAGGAAGTTTATTTTCCGTTCCTCTTTCGGGTGGCCCTGCTGTACAGTTGCCGCTGGCATTTGGCAGTTGGTGTTCCTTTTCTCCTGACGGGAAAAAGCTCGCTTTTAATAAAGTCTTTCGTGAATTCAGAACCTGGAAATATTACAAAGGCGGCATGGCCGACGATATTTGGGTTTATGATATGGAAAGTGGGGCTGTAGAAAGAATACTTGAAAATGTATCACAAGACATAATGCCGATGTGGCATGGAGATAAGATTTATTTTATAAGTGACCGTGACCGAACCATGAACCTTTTCTCGATTGATGTAAATACCAAAGAGATAAAGAAGCAAACCCAATTCACAGATTACGATATTAAGTTCCCTAGTTTAGGAGATAAAGGAATTGTATTTGAGCAAGCAGGAAAATTGCATCTATTTGCTTTTGAAACCCAAAGCCTAAGAAGAATTCCCGTTCAGGCTCCGGTTGATCATGCCCAAGGCAGAAATGCACAAGTAAACGCTGCTAATTTTATTACGGCCATAGACCTTTCCCCTGACGGAAATCGGGCAATTGTTTCAGGAAGGGGAGACCTTTGGAGCGTACCTGCAAAAGCGGGCGTAACCAGAAATTTAACCGCTACTTCAGGTGTGCATGACCGTAATCCGATTTGGTCGCCAGATGGTAAATCCATCGCCTATATTTCTGATGAAAGTGGAGAAGATGAAATTTATGTTCGGCAACAAGACGGCTCAGGTAAAGCCGAGAAAATCACATCGAACTCAGATACCTACAAATTTCAATTAAGTTGGTCCCCCGATAGTAAAATGATATTGTGGGGAGATAAAATGATGCGACTTCAGTATGTGGAAGTGGCTTCTAAAAAGGTAGTACCTGTTGCTAAAAGTGATTCCTGGGAGTATGGAAACTATGAGTGGTCTCCCGACAGTAAATGGATTGCCTATACCGAATCGGGTAGAATGGTGCACTCGCGAATAAAAATTTTTAGCCTTGCGCAAAGTAAAACCTGGGATGCAACCGACGGTTGGTACAATAGCAGTGGCGTGACTTTTTCAGGCGATGGAAAACTTCTGTATTTTGTTTCTGCACGGGATTTTAATCCTACCTATTCAAATACAGAATGGAATCATGCCTATTCAGATATGGATAAGATTTATGCCATTCCCCTCGACAAAAAATTGGCCTCTCCCTTCAAGCCCGAAAATAATGAAGTATGGGATACGCTGAAGCCCTCAAAAGATTTTACCCTTGATCCCGAAAACCTGAACGCACGCATTGTTTCCTTTCCCCTTGATCCAGGAAATTACAGCAGTATTCAAAGTTTAGGCGATAAAGTGTATTATGTCAAACAACTGCGTGGGTGGAAGAGTGCCAAAATATGTTTTTACGATTTTGTAAAAAAGAAAGAAATTGAGGTGGGTGAAGCAGATGGCTTAAGCATCGCCGCAGGCGGAAAAAAGGCCCTTATTCGCAAAGGAAAGGACTATTATATACTAGATGCCCCCTTCGAGAAATTAGAATTAGAAGGGAAAAAGTTAAATCTTGATGCCATGAAAATGACCGTTGATTTGCGGCAAGAATGGGCACAAATTTTTAATGAATCGTGGCGACAAATGCGCGATTTCTTTTATGCGCCAACTATGCATGGTGTGGATTGGCCAAGCATAAAAAGAAAATATGAAGTTTTCATTCCTCATTTAAGGCACAGAAATGACTTGAATTTTATAATCGGTGAAATGATAGGTGAGCTGAATGTCGGCCATGCCTATGTTGGAGACGGAGATCGGCCTTCACCTGAACGCATTTTAATGGGATTAACGGGTGCTGAATTGCAAATGCAAGATGGCGCTGCTAAAATAGTTAGGATATTTGAAGGCGAGAATTGGACAAGTAATCACCGTTCCCCTTTTTCTGAGCCGGGCGTAAATGTAAATGTGGGTGAATTTATTGTTGCTGTAAATGGAAAAGAGGTAAAGAGTGTGAGCGACATTAACCAGCTTTTTGCCGGAACTGCGGGAATGCAAACTGAACTTTTGATTAACGCTAAGGCTTCTTTAGAGGGAGCCCGAAAAGTGGTCATTACACCCCTTTCAGACCATTCTGGTTTGTATTATTTTAATTGGGTAAGAGGAAATATAGAAAAGGTTAATAAAGCTACAGATGGACAAGTAGGTTACATACATGTTCCTGATATGGGTGTTCCTGGGCTAAATGAATTTGTAAAATATTTCTATCCTCAACTTACAAAAAAGGCACTGATTATTGATGTAAGAGGTAATGGTGGCGGAAACGTATCGCCAATGTTAATTGAGCGACTTTCCCGCCAAATGCACATGATTTCAGTTGCAAGAAATGGTACGCCCTATTACAATCCTTTTCAAATGGTGAATGGGCCCAAGATTGTTATGCTCGACCAATATAGTGCCAGCGATGGAGATTTATTTCCGTACCGTTTTCGTAAAGCAGGTTTAGGGAAATTGGTGGGTCAACGAAGTTGGGGTGGCG
>JAYSVQ010000113.1:0-6938 GCA_043718485.1 Bacteroidota bacterium | reverse complement strand
TTTTTGGACTGTTGAAACCTAAGTTTCATTTTTTAGAAAGCAAAAAATTGCTCGTCGCCAGTTTTCCATTTGCGCTTATCACCTTGCTGTATTCTATGAATGACAAAATTGACCACGTGCTATTAGAAAGACTCTCCGGCGAAATTGAAACCGGGCTTTATGCAGGCGCATACCGCTGGGTTGATGCCGTAATGATGTTTTTGTGGACGATTCTTCCCTTGTTTTTTGTGCGTTTTGCCAAACACCAAACTGATAAAAATTCAACCCAAAAGCTATTGGGATTAGGACAATGGCTTACGGCTTTGCCACTCATTTTTATTTCTGCATTTGCATGGTTCTATGCTGAAAAATTTATGTTCCTATTCAACAATTCAAGTCCACAGGAATTGGAAACCATGAGCACCTGTCTTAGAATTTTGTTTCTTTCTGTTTTGGTAAATGGAATTTTTGCCATTTTTAGCACCATTTTGACCGCCACCGGCCATGAAAAATTTGTAGGGAGAATGATTGCCATTAGCATCGTCATTAGTCTTTCTCTCAATTTTATTTTTATTCCCAAATATGGCTCCATTGCTTCTGCCTGGATAACCTTAATCACGTATAGTTTTCTTTCGATAACCTACCTAATCTTTATGTATTTCAAACTCAAAATAGATTTTTCGGTGTCCCGACAATTCAAATTGATTTTCCTTGCTGTCCTTGCTTTTTCCTTTTTCTATTTTACGAAAATGTATGTCCCTTCATTGGCCCTCAGCATAACTATCAGCTTTGTTTTATTTTCTGCGATTGCATGGGCGCTTGCTAGCAAAGAGGTTTTAAACGGGCTAAAAGGAAATGATTGAGCTTTCAATCTATAAATGCGGTTCAATTTAGCTTATAATAAGCGTTGTAAAATCTAGCGCCGCAAAACTTTTACGTTAATAAAAAAAATGCTGGCGCCGAGATTGTGTTAATTTTAAGGTGTAAATGACAGAGCAAGGCCCGGAAATTAAACATGTTGCAATTAATGCAAGATTTTTGCTGCCGAATGGCCTTGAGGGTATTGGGCGATTTACAGATGAAATTGTAAAACGATGGGTTGCCGCTGAACCTAACACGCATTTTTCGCTATTTTTTGACCGGCCTTTCGACCCTAAATTTATTTATGGCCCTAATGTAAAGGGATATGTTTTGCGTCCACCGGCACGACATCCAATTTTGTTTTGGATTTGGTTTGAAATTCAGGTAACCCGAATGCTGAATCGATTACAACCAGATGTTTTTTTCTCACCTGACGGATTTTTGTCTTTGCGGAGTTCCATTCCTCAGGTTCCGGTTTTTCATGATTTGGCCTATTTGCGATTTCCTGAAGACATAAAGAAATCGGAGAATTGGTATTACCGCCGTTATTTTCCATTATATGCAAAAAAAGCCACTAGAATCGTAACGGTCTCAGCATTTTCAAAACTGGACATCATGCGGAACTTTGGGCTCGAAGACCAATTCATTGATGTTGCTGGAAATGGCTGTTCAGCTACATTTTTTTCGATTTCCGAGGAAAAACAAAAAGAAACCAGGGCTAGGTTTACCGAGTCTTGTCCATATTTTTTAGCGGTTGGGGCCATTCAACCCAGGAAAAATCTAGTGGGTCTGATTGCTGCTTTTGAACTTTTCAAAAAAAATAATCCCTCATTTAAACTTGTTATTGTCGGGAGAAAGGCCTGGAATTTTGACAAAATCATCAACAGCTATCAAAATAGTGTCTATAAAAATGACATCATTTTTACGGGCATTTTGAATGATGAGGATTTGAATTTAATTACGGCTTCTGCAGAAGCCATGTGTTACGTTTCTTTGTTTGAAGGATTTGGAATTCCCATATTAGAAGCAATGCGTGCAGGCACAGCCGTTATTTGCAGTGATGTTTCTTCGATGCCTGAAGTGGCAGGCGGAGCAACCCTACTTGTTGATCCCAAAAATCCGCATGCGATTGCCTCTGCTATGGAAAAAATTGTATTAAACCCTGAGTTGAAATCAGCGCTTATCCACAAAGGAACGGTGCGTTCCATGTACTATTCATGGGAGCAAAGCGCCAAAAATGCTTGGAATAGCCTAAAAAAGGCGAAATTTTCAGCGCAATAAAAGGGAGGGGCCCCTTTATTACTAACCTATAATACATCGTCTTATGCGAGACGCTCAACCACACTTCAATGCCTTTATCAGGCTACACAATGGGCAGATTACTTTCAGGAAAGATGCTGAAGGCGTTTGCTTTCAACCTGAAGATATTGTTATGTTAGGTGAATTCAGTGCGCCACGCGGTGCATATGACGCTGATTATTTTTTTGTTTTCAAAATAAAAGGAATGGATAAAATGGTAGAAGTGCCCGCTTATTCTGATGGCCTTTTTGAATTAATTGCAGACCTTAAACAATTATTACCCGGGCTTTCAAATCCCCGTTTGCAAATGAGTGAGGATTTTACATCTAATGTAATGTACCCAAAGTCTTTGCATGGTCAACCTATTTATGATTTTAGGGCAGAGGTAAAACCTTGGATAAACTTTCCTATGCTCAGAAATTTGGTTTGGGTAGAAACAATGGTAAAGGAAATAAATCCGGAACTAACTATTTGAGTTCACCTTCAATCTTCATGAGTTGGAGGCGCATAATGCCAGCCACGCTCAACGAATCTCTAATTTCACCATTTAAAACTTTTTCCCACGCGTCTTTCAAAGAAATTTTTTGAATTTTTAATTCCTCTGTTTCTTCGGGCGAGGCCTCACCTTGTTGTAAGTCTGTTGCAAGGTAAATGATTGCTCTTTCATCACTTACCGAATTTGACAGATCCATTTCCAAAATTTTCTGAATCTCACTTGCAATCAAACCTGTTTCTTCTTTCAACTCTCGCAAGGCCGAGATTTTGGGATTTAGATCAAGCGCCCCTCCCCCTTCGGGAATCTCCCAAGAATACCTTTGTAGCGGAAATCTCCATTGACCTACCAGCCAAATATCTCCCTGATGGTAGGGAATTACTCCAATAGCTATGTTTTTGAAATGCACTACGCCATAAATACCCGAATTTCCGGCAGGGTTTGTAACTTGATGCTCTGTGAGCTGAATCCAAGGGTTATCATACTTTAGCAAACTTTCATTGACAATCCAGGGATTCTTCATTCGCCTGATTCTTTAACAGGGCCACAAATTTCACAAACCAAGTCGATGGGCATTTCTTTTTTACTTCCCTTTCGTTCCCAATATTCTTCACAATAGGAGAGCCACTTTTCGTGGTATGCCGGAATGAGTTCGGTTTCTACCAAGCCTTGAGTACTTAAAAATGCAATTTCGTCAGCAGAAACGGCTAGGCCAACATCACCTGCTTTGAAGGCTATCTTGACTTTCCCTTTGTCAAATTTTGGGTCAAGTACATCACAACCATGAACTTTATTTTCGCGTTTTGCCGTTTTAACTAATGTCGAAATTTCTTTTGCGTCAAAAGCCATTGCATCGGGACTCAAATCAAATGGCCCCAATTTGTCTTCGTGAAAGAGATTGGCCCAATTTTCGTCAATGTCTTTAGAAAACTGTAAAAAAGTAACGGAAAGGGGTTTAATAAACCGAATGGCAATTTTTCCTGAAGGTGCAATTCCTGCCCTTTGTTGCGTAACGAACAACATGGTCCGGTCAAATTCAATCTGAAATGCCTCCGGAAATTTATGCGCCCACCATGTCCAGTTCCCGGTATGGGTCATCGCCAAAATCATGGCTTCCTTTAACTCTTTTGTCATAAATGCCAAAATAATTCAGCCCCCAAATTGATACATTATCTTGCATCCGCCAAATCAAAATCTCAATTTAATGCCTAAAATTTTCTCGAAATGGAGAAAATAATTCCTTTTTAGGTCAAAGGAATTCAATTGAAAACCCCATTCCCAGTTGGGATAAAATGCCGGGGAGGGCATCCATTTTTTCATCATTTTTACTAGCGTCAATGAATTTAGCCGTTCAATTCAAAAAAGGAATTTTAGAAGCCGGGATCGATGAAGCCGGAAGGGGTTGTCTTGCAGGCCCGGTTGTTGCGGCGGCTGTAATTTTGCCTCCAAAATTTAAACTCGTGGGCCTCACAGATTCTAAACAGATTCGAGAAGACAAAAGATATGAATTAAGAAATGATATTTTAGAAAAAGCCTTAGCTTGGAATGTTGGAATAATTTCCAACGAGAGAATTGACCAGATCAATATTTTGAATGCAACCTTTGAGGCCATGCACGAAGCTGTAAAAGGATTAACCACCCAACCTGAACATTTACTCATTGACGGAAAACTGTTTCTCAAAAATTATCCGGTACCCTTTAGATGCGAGATAAAGGGAGATGGTCGATTTTTGAACATCGCAGCCGCTTCGATTTTGGCAAAAACTTTTAGAGACGATATTATGAAAATGCTTCACAATGCGCATCCAAATTATAATTGGAAAGACAATAAGGGATACGGAACACCAAGGCATTACGACGCTATTGAAGAATTTGGCTTGACGCAATGGCACAGAAAAAGCTTCCGACTCTTCAAGCCTATCACCCTTTTTTCTGAAGTTCGGTAATTTTTTGCTTTTTTTGAACCATGAGCAGCTATTCAGAATATTTCGAGCCCTTGACCGATGAAGAGGTAGATTCCTTTATTGAGGAGTATGAAAAAACAACACAGACAGAAAAGGAAATCGTTGAGGTTGAGGATCTTGAGAGCGCCTTTCGGTACCGTGAGGCATTACTCTTAAAGGGTGCTGAAGCAGAAGCCGCAATTTTTTCTGGTGAGATCAAGAAATTAATAGATGCCTATATTAAAGGGAATGAAAAAATTGCTGAGGGATTAAAATATTTTACGGATTGGACCTTGTATTCTGTTGCGCTTCGACCGGAAACAGCAGATACATTTGAATGTATGCCTTTGTATGAAGATTTATTTGCAGCTTGGGCAAAAGCAGGAGAAGGCGTTTATCCCGATTTGATTCGTGCAAGATTACAATTGTTGCATCACTTTTTAGTTTGGAAAGAAAACGGTGGAAAATTCGACAACCTACCAGAAGACCAACAGGTACTTTTAAGGGATTTGGAATTGAACCTTATTTCGAATCTTGAAAATGAAATTCCGGCTCTTGATGAAAGGGGTGAATATCAAAGTGCGTATGAAATCAAACGCGCACTTCAGCGCTTTTTTCTTTATCGTAAACAACCCAATGAATCTATTCGGTGGATGAAGGAAACCGTTGAGGCCATAAAAAAGACACCCGATTTCAAGGAAACTCAATTGGCAGATTTACAGTTAGAATTGGGCAGAATTTTTTATACCTATAAAAAATTCGACGCTGCCTTGCGTTATTTTGAGGTCTCTTTTGCTCTTTACAGCCAAGCGGGTGAGGATTGGGAAATGAAAATGTACCAAGCCGAAGGTTGGATTGAGGAATGCAATAAACAAATGGGCTAGTTTATATTTTTTTAGCCGGAACGCCTGCGACTTTTTCCCCTTTTCCCACTTTTTGGGTTACCACAGCACCAGCAGCAATTACTGCTTTTTCTCCAATTTGAATTCCCGGTAAGATGATTGCTCCGGTTCCGATTTGGGACTCAGCACCAATAGAAACCCCACCATTTACATGACAACCCGGATGCAATGTGACATAATCCCCCAAGGAAACATCATGGCCAACCGTAACATTTAAGTTTACGATGCAGCTCTTTCCTGTGATTACGCCTGCTGTCAAAATTGCACCGGCACAAACGAGGGTTCCTTTTCCCAGATAACACTTCCCTAATATGTTTTGTGGCTGGTGAAAATATGAAACCAAATGAAAACCGTTTACGAGCCATCTTTCGCAAATTTCTTTTCTGCGTTCCGGATCGCCAATGGCGCAAATAAAACCTACCGTGGCAGGGATATTGGTTAGGGCCCAATTGTCATCGCCTAAAACCGGCATGTCATCGATGGGGGAGAAATTATTGTTGTCTATAAAACCCAGCACCTCTATTTCAGAATCAGCGACTTTTCGGGAGCGAATGTGCGCTAAAATTTCTCTTCCAAATCCACCGGCGCCAACAATTACTATTTTTTCTACCATATAAAATTCATAAAAAAAGCGGGGAACGACCCGCTTTATGTTAAATACCTTTCCCTTCTAAACGGTCATAATTTCAATTTCTTTACGCTTCAAAACCTCATCTACATTTGTTACATAAGCGTCGGTAAGTTTTTGAACTTCCGTTTCGCCCATTTTAATTTCATCTTCTGAAATGCCATCCTTTTTGAGGCTTTTCAGGGTTTCATTGTGGTCTCGTCTTACTGTGCGAATCGAAACTTTAGCCGTCTCACCTTCATCCTTGGCTTGTTTTACCAATTGTCTTCTTCGCTCCTCAGATAAAGGGGGGATGGAAAGTCTTATGATAATACCGTCGTTTTGCGGGTTAATTCCAAGATTTGCTTCTTGAATGGCTTTTTCGATTACGGGCAACATCTTTTTCTCAAAGGGTTGAATCACTAACATTCTGGCCTCAGGTACCGATACATTTGCAACCTGATTAATTGGGGTTGGTGTATCATAATAATCGACTTTAATTCCCTCCAACATAAGCGGAGTTGCTTTGCCTGCCCGAACTTTAACCAACTCAGCTTCTAAATGATGGATGGCTTTTTCCATCAATTCTTTTGTTTCGTCGAGAATGAGTTTAATATTTTCATCCATATTCTTAATCAAGAAACGAGAGTACCTATCATCTCGCCGGTAACGGCGCGAATCAAGTTCCCAGGTGTATTCATATTGAAGACAATAATAGGCAATTTATTTTCTTGACACAACGTGAATGAAGTCATGTCCATCACATTTAAACGATTCATCAAAACCTCTGCAAAAGACACGGTTTGGTACATTTTTGCATCGCTATTTTTTTCAGGATCAGAGGTGTACACCCC
>JAYSVQ010000112.1:0-6967 GCA_043718485.1 Bacteroidota bacterium | reverse complement strand
TTATTGTTTCGGGGAAGGAGGTGCAGGCACTTTTTCTGACGGAAAATTATACACCCGGTCTGAAAAACGGGGAAATCTCAACAAGGTTTTGCAACTCTTTCATTTATTTGGCGCTGACGAATCTATTCTCATTGATGCGCATCCACATATTGGCACAAATAAATTACCCGGAATTATTGAAGCCATTCGGCAACATATTCTCGATTGGGGAGGCGAAATCAGATTCAATACAAAATTGACCAATCTGATAATGAGTTCCGGTTGTATAAGCGGAATTGAGGTAAATGGAAATCAAACAATAAAAACAAAATCGGTTTTATTGGCAACCGGGCATTCTGCCCGCGACATTTTTCAACTTCTAGTTCAATCCGGAATTGAATTAGAAAGCAAAACATTTGCTTTAGGTTTGAGAGTTGAGCACCCGCAAGCTTTGGTTGATCAACTACAATACCATTGTGCAACTCGGCCTGAAACCTTGCCGGCGGCAAGCTACAGTTTGGTAAGTCAAAGTTTGGGGAAAGGCGTGTTTTCTTTTTGCATGTGTCCGGGCGGAATCATTTGCCCAGCAGCTACAGCTGAAAACGAAATTGTAGTTAACGGGTGGTCGCCATCAAAAAGAAATTCCCGCTTTGCCAATTCCGGCATCGTTACTGAAATTCAACAAGACGATATATTACCGTACCATGAAAAAGCTGCACTTGCAGGTGTTTATTATCAAATGGAAGTTGAGCAAAAATCCTTTTTGGCCGGAGGGGGAAAATTGGTTGCCCCGGCGAACCGCTTAAGCGATTTTGTTACTGGAAAAATTTCACAAGACCTTCCCGAATCATCCTATATTCCCGGTTTGGCCCCTGCTGATTTTGGGTCAATTTTTTCAAAAGAGGTGCTGAAAAGACTGAAGAGTGGCTTCCTAGAATTCGAGAAAAAAATGCGCGGCTACATAACAAGAGAAGCGATTGTTGTCGCTACTGAAAGTCGCTCTTCATCACCGGTTAGAATTCCGCGTGACCCTAAAACCTTAATGCATCCCAAAATCGAAGGCCTTTTTCCTTGCGGTGAAGGCGCTGGTTATGCAGGCGGAATCGTTTCTGCTGCAATGGACGGTCAAAAAGTGGCCATAGCCATTGGCATTAAAATGGGAATCAAAATCAATGACTAATTTTAAGAATTAATGCCGGCACTTACATTGCGCAGTATTCTTCTACTTGTTATCGCATCCCTAACTATGGGATTGGGATACTTTTGGAAAGAAGCCATTTTGTTTAGCCTGCTCTTTTTTTTCATTTGCATTTTTGGGGTTTTAGTCGATTACTTTCTTAGCTCTGGAAGTAACAATATTGAAGTAAAACGCGAGGTTTGGAAAAAATTATCTTTGGGAGACGACAATCCGGTGCAGTTGCATTTAAGTAATGTAAGAATGCAAAACGTAGCTGGAAGTTTAGCCGATAACGTTCCTCATATCTTTCAAAAGAGAGATACTTTGTTTCCTTTTCATTTGAAGGGAGGCGAAACACAAACCTTTTCTTATACCCTAAATCCGCATAAGCGGGGGGCCTTTTCATTCGAAAATATTACCCTGAAAATAAATGGAGTGTTGGGTTTGGTAAGTAAATTTTATCAAATTCCACTACCTGAAACCGTAAAAGTTTATCCCTCTTACCTTCAACTAAAAAAATATCAGCTCCAAACCCGTAGAGCGAATATGGCATTGTTGGGAAAAAAGAAACAAAGAAAATATGGAGAAGGCCGTGAGTTTGAAAGCTTGAGAGAATATTCCCGAGATGATGAATACCGCAAAGTAAATTGGAAAGCTACTGCTCGAAAAGGCCGGCCCATCGTTTCTACTTTTCAAATTGAACGCAACCAAAACATAATAATTTTGATGGATACGGGTAGAATGATGCGCACCAAACCCGATAAGATGACTAAACTCGATCACGCAGTTAATAGCGCATTGGTTCTGAGTTTTATTTGTATTAACAAAGAAGACAATGTCGGGTTGATTTTATTCGATAAAAAAGTAAATGCCTTTTTGGCACCAGCCAGAGGTAAATCTCAAATGAATAAAATTAATGAGATATTATATAAAGCAGAAGGCCATTTTGAAGAGCCGAATTATCGGGAGGCATTTCATTTCCTAAAAAAGAAGGTTTCAAAGCGAAGTCTAATCGTTCTCCTCACCGATATAATTGATGACCGTGCCTCAGAGGTTCTCATTAGAGAATTTACTTCTTTATATCCCCAACATTTACCTTTGTGCATTACCTTGAGGGATAAAAGCCTTGAGCAAAAGGCCCTGATGATTCCAAAAACAGAAAAAGAAATGCGTGAAATGAGCGTCGCTCAAATGTTACTTGAACAAAGGCTTAAGGCCATTCTCAAAATGCGACTTGGCGGGGTGTTAACGCTCGATTCTGATGCGGCTTCTCTTTCTGTTGATGCGATTAATAAATATGTGGAGGTAAAAACCCAAAGCCTGATATGAAAAAGTTTTTTACAAAAAAGCGAATCATTTGGCTAAGCATTCCCCTGCTTTTTATCCTATTGCTGTTTCTTTTTCGGTTTTCGATTTTACGGGGTATCGGCAATTATTTAGTCTATGAAGACCCAATAGAAAAAGTTGAGGCCATTTTTGTGCTATCGGGAAGCCCTGATACCCGTGCCTGGGAAGCAGCAAAGTGGATAAAACAAGGGTATTCAAACCTTGTGGTTTGTACAGGCCAGGAAATCGCTATTCCTTATGCTGAAGAATTTGGAATGGATACTTTATTCACGCCTGACCTCACCAAACGCTTCTTAATGGCCGACGGGGTTGATTCCACCAAAATTGAAATTTTATTTAAGGGAACAAGTACGTTTGAAGAATTTGAGGCCATTCGCGATTTTTGCAAAGCAAGAAAAATGAAAACCATTATGGTTATTTCGTCCAATTTTCATACCCGACGAATTTCAAAAGTCTTTACACGTCAATTGAAAAAAGAAGGAATTCGGGTTATTATAAGGGGAGCCGAGGAACCCGAATTCAACCCCAACCTTTGGTGGAAAAATGAATCGGGATTAATTTTTGTAAACAATGAATATGTTAAACTTTTCTACTATGCTTTTAAATACTAAACTTTTATTCCTGTCAGCAGCTTTATTTTTAGGGCTCGGCTGCAACTCAAAAACTCAAGCAAATGAGAACAATAAGGAGGAGAGCACGCCGGCAAAAAATGAAAATCAAGAATCCGCGCCCAAACCCGCCGAAAATGTAACTGCGAATGGATCCACCACCTACCTTATTCACCTGAGTCAGGGAAGCAACGACCCTTACCGAGTTGTGTTGGCCTTAAAAATGGCACTTGATCTCGCTGAAAAGGGGAAAGTAATGTTGTATTTAGACCATAAGGGAACTGAAATTGCCTTCAAGGAAACTGAAGAAATCGTATATGCCCCCTTTCCACCTCATCGCAAAACATTGGATAAGCTCATTGAAACCGGAGCCATGGTGAAAGTATGCGAGCCATGTCTGCAAGCCTCATGGAAGAAAAAAGAAGATGTAATCAAGGGAATAGGAATGTTTAGCCCTGACGATATTATTTCACTTTCCAGTGGGCAAGTTTTAACTTTGAGTTATTAAATTGAAGAAGGAAGAAAAAATATCAATTCTTGAAGAAAGCGGCATTCGGTCCACGCGGCCGAGAGAAGAGGTGTTGGGAATATTTCGCCAAAATACGGCTGCGCTTTCCCAACCTGATATTGAAAAGGCATTAGCACAATCTGTTGACCGCGTTACCATTTACAGAACCCTTAGCTTGTTTTTAGAAAAAGGTGTTTTGCATAAAGTGTTAGACGATGCGGGTGCCATGAAGTATGCCCTTTGTCGGGAGATTTGTTCAGACCACCACCATGCACACAATCATGTTCACTTTAAATGCACAACGTGTGGGCAAACAGAATGTATGGACAAAGTTGAAATACCCGATTTGAAATTACCGGCGGGTTACAAAATTCAAGAAACAAATTTATTGATGAGCGGAACCTGCGCCGCCTGCCTCAGCATGTGAGTGGGTGCAAGCACTCGGACAATCAGATTTTTTTCCAAAATTGAAGTGAAATTGACTTCCCGCTACTAAAAGCGCACCAGCAATGGAAGGCAAAAGGTGAATTTCACTCTCTTCATAAACCAATGATAGACCCAGAAAAAGAACACCTACAAAAAATAAAAAAAAGCGAAGGGCATTTTTTCGATTGAGGGGCCAATTCTTGAAAAGGAAAAAACCACCAATGGTTACTCCTGTAAAAATGAGAAAAGGCTCCAAGGCATGCCAACCGGCTAAATCTGCTGAAGTTCCCATAAAAGGGAAAAAAAGGAGAAAAAGTGGGGTTGCCGCACAATGAATAGCACAAGCAATGGAAGCTCCCTTCCCTACCTTTTGCCAATTGTTTTTTCCTTTTGAATGCGTAGCGTTTTGCATAATTCCTGCAACAGAGTTGCAAAGGTAATAAAACGAAACAATGTTGCAAAAAAGATTTTCGCCTACAAAAACTTAGAAAAGAGGTTTTTTCAGGATTTGACTATCTTAGCAGTTTAGTAACAATACCCTTTGAAATGCAGGCAACTCGCTATTATGCCCTTTTGATTCTTGGCTTTGTGTTAGGATTCGCTTCTTGCAACCTGAATCCGGATAAACCTGAATTGCCCGGGGAAGACAATAAGCCCCCCGTAATTATTATTGAAAAGCCTACGGCGGTCGATTCTCCCGCTTATTTTGGCAATTATTTTTTACCAAATGATTCCATAAAAGTTAAGTTTTTTTTATCGGATAATATTGAGCTCATGCAATATCAAATCGATTTGATTTACCGGGGCGATTTATATTATCTCAAAACACAAGCCGATACGATGGTAGGCACAGTAATTGGATATGTACAAGGCACAGAAATTACAATTGAGCGAGTCTTTCTTGTTGAATTGGATCCCATTTCTGGTCCGTATGAAATTCAAATTAAAGGATGGGATAAAGCCGGACACGTAACCCAAACTTCAACCTTTATTTATGTTCAAAACGGAGATGACCAATCCATGCCCTTTATTAATATTAGTGCACCGGCTCCAAACCAGGTATTTAGCATTGGCACAAATATTTCAGTTACCTTTTCTGCGGGTGACAATGTAGGGTTGTTTGATGCCGTTTTAAGAGTTAGAAATCGTTTTTCCAAAGAATTGATTCCGGATGGGTATTTTAGGTTTGAATCCATTTTCAGTGCGGGGAGTCATGACTTTTATATTCACCCGGTAACGCCCGGAGATTACGATGTTGAGGTTTATGTTAAAGATTCAAATCATAACCTCACGCTGGTAAAAGTGCCAATTACCATCACCACTTTTTGATTTCAATTGCCATGAATAATAGTAACCTGTTTCGCCTCCTTGCTTTTTTTGTTTTCGTATCGATGGTTTTCTCTTGTAAAAAAGAGAGCCCGCCTTCTGTACTTGAAGACACAAGAAGCCCAGAAATATTTTTCTCAAGCCCCGTTCTCGTTCCTTTTGGTTCTGCTACAAACATTAGCAATGGAACCTATTTACCCATTGACATCCGTTTTGAAGATGATGTAGAATTAAGTGATTATCAAATTCGAATTTTTATAATGCGTGAGTTTCCGTATTTGAAAACGGAATTTGATAGTTGGTCACCTACTTTCGTGGGTTTTTTATCGGGAATGGCAGATGGGTTTAATACCCCTCTGTATGTTGCAGATGACCCAATTGCAGGGTACTATGAATTTGAAGTAACGGTGAGAGATAAAGCAGGAAAAAGTACCATGCTTTCAACCTACTTTTATTTACAAAACCAATCAGACACGGTTCCCCCAGTCATTACCATTTCTAATCCAGACCCATTGAACCGCACTACGCACAACCTTGGAAGTGGTATCAATATTATTGGAAACGTAAGCGATAATATCACGCTAGACGACGTTACAGTTAGAATTAAAAATGAATTGACTAAAGAGATTCTTCCCTCTTCATTTTTTATTGATACGTTGTACTTTGCGAATTATAGCATTAACACTACCCTGTTTCTTGACCCTCCGCTTACTCCCGGTAATTACCTAATTGAAGTAATTGCAAAAGATTGGGTACAGAATTATGCGATTAAAACCGCTCCTATTACGGTTCAATAATTAATTTATGAAAAAGCAACTGACTAGTTTTCTAGTTCAGGCAGATTTTCGTCTTCCTTTTTTTTTCACAATTTTTCTTTTCCTTTTTAATTTTTCTGCAAACAGTCAGGGCTGGTTCAGATACGATTCTATTCAATTTATTCAGGGTGGGGTTACGATAAAAAATCCCTATGCAGGTGGTTTTGTAAATCCTCAATTTTCTTCCTTTCATTTAAATGCAGATACCATTGCTGACATGCTGGTATTTGACAGAGAAGGTAATACTTTTATCCCTTTTATTAATGATGGAAATAGCCCAAATGCTGGCTATTCCTATGACCCAAGTTTTAAAAATCAATTTCCCGCAGCTACGGATTGGGCATTAGCCAGAGATTATAACTGCGATGGAAAAGAGGACTTGTTTGTTGGCAAGCTAGGCGCGATTGACGTTTACAAAAATGTAGGTACCCCAGGAAATCCTTCTTTTGTTCAGGTGGTAAGCAAATTAAAATCATTAGTATCGGGCGTGCCCACTGATATCTATGTTATTTCTGCTGATATTCCAGCCATTCGTGATATTGACCATGATGGCGATCTCGATATTTTAACTTTTGACCCCGGCGGTACGTATGTTCTTTTTCACCGTAACAATGCGCTTCCATTAGGCAGTTGCGATTCATTGAAATTTACGCTCATGGACAATTGCTGGGGAAAGTTTTCAGAAGCAGGTTTAAGCAATCAAGTAAATCTTAATATTACTTGTAAAGGCGGGGGGGTTGCAAATAATTCCGCTCATGCCGGATCAACCCTTGAAGCATTC
>JAYSVQ010000111.1:0-7019 GCA_043718485.1 Bacteroidota bacterium | reverse complement strand
GGAAGATTCTTTCCTTTTCCACACAAAATGCCTGACATGGCCTTTTCCTCACCAAAAAGAATGAAAAATAGAGGAATTAGAAATGGGGATAAGAAGCCGTTTTTCTTCTCTTTGGGCCCATGGTTTCTGTTTAATTTTGGCCACTCAAATTAAGTTCATGAAGAAATTTTTAATTCTGATTCCCGCTTTTTCTTTGCTTTTTTCATTGATTCGGGCGCAAGCGCCCGGTTCAATCATGATTGTTGAAATCATGAAAGACCCCTCCTTGGCCGGATCTCTCGATAGCCTCGGCGAGTGGTTTGAGGTTCACAATACCACTGCCAGTCCGATTAATATTAATGGCTGGATAATTTACGATAATGATTTTGACCGAGACACCATAATTAATGGGGTGCCATTAATGGTGCCTGCAAACGGATTTTTGGTTTTAGGTTCAAATGGTAACTCCGCACAAAATGGAGGTTACGTTTGCGATTTCGTGTATACTTACAGCCAATTTAAATTAGGGAATGGCGATGATGAAATTATTTTGAAAACCCCCGGAGGGGTGGTAGTCGATAGCGTTCGCTATTTAGATGGGCCCCAATGGCCCGACCCAACAGGTGCTTCTTTGGTATTCACGGGTTGTGATTGGGACAATAATCAAGATTCAACCTTGTGGTTGGTATCAACCGTGCGTGAAATGGATTACCAATTTGCAGGCGCTGATTTTGGTTCCCCCGGCACGAGTGGCGTTTTACAAACCGGTGGTGTGACAGCCTTGAGTTTTGTCGTTTCTCAAATTACCTGCAACGGTGCGAACAATGGAGCGATAAACATGACCATCATCGGATGCACCGGCCCCTATTCTTCACTTTGGTTAACCACGGGTAGTCCGACAGAAGATGTGTCCGGACTCTCCCCGGGTTGGCACCATGTGCAGGTTACAGATGGATTAGGTGGAAATACATTTGATTCAATCCTCATTGTTCAACCTGCGGTTTTAAATTCAAGTTTAACCTCTATTAACCCTTCTTGCCCAACGTATTTAAATGGAAGCGTAGATTTAACTGTAACGGGAGGTCGGACTCCCTATACTTATGTCTGGAATACCGGACCCACTACACAAGATTTAAATGGCGTTCCTGCCAATAATTATTCAGTTACGATTACGGATAGTTCGGGTTGTACCACTACAAATCAAGTGAATCTGGTAAACCTGCCAAACACACTTTCCAGTTCGCTTACTACCACGCCGGCGGGTTGTCCGAACTATACAAATGGTGCGGTGAATCTAAGTCCGAGTGGCGGTCAAGGTCCGCTAACCTATCTATGGTCTAACAATGCGACGAGTCAGGATTTAAACGGATTAAGTTCGGGTACTTTTACCGTTATCATCACAGATTCTATTGGCTGCACCCGAATCGACACTGCAATTGTAGCTGTTGTTCCCGGCTCCATAACTTCATCCTCACTTTCAACTGCTGCCCGTTGTCCTAGTTTTTCCAACGGTTCAATTAATTTAACGGCAAGTGGAGGAACAGGAACATTAAACTATTCGTGGTTGCACGGCTTTAGCGGTCAAGACCCGGTCGGGCTGAGCAGAGGATGGTATTATGTTACGATTTCAGATCAAGGCGGCTGTACCAGAACCGATTCAGCTTTTGTAGATTCAATTCCACAGACGCTTACTTTTACTGGTGTGGTCAATCCTCAATCTTGTACGGCAATTGTAAATGGAGCGATTAATGTAAGCCCAAGCGGAGGCAATGGCCCAATGACCTATTCTTGGTCAAATTCTGCTTCAAGCCAGGATTTGAGTGGATTATCAGCCGGAACGTATATTCTAATTTTAACGGACTCGGCAGGTTGCTCGAAAACAGATTCATTTGTGGTGAATGTTGGAACGGGTCCCTTGCTGACTTTAACACCCACGCATGTGAGTTGCAATGGAGGAAGTAATGGCCGAATCAATGCAAGCGTTTCAGGCGGAACAGCACCGTTCCAATACCTATGGTCAAATAGTTTTACAGGGCAGAATCCAACCGGATTAGTTCCCGGCATGTATTCGGTAACGGTAACCGATACAAATGCCTGCACCGACACAGATTCAGTTCAAATTACGGCACCATCAATATTAGTTGTAAATGCAAGCAGCACGCCGGTTACGACTTCAGCAAATGGAACAGCAAATGTGGTGGTATCGGGCGGAACATCCCCATATACCTATTCATGGTCGCCGGGAGGGCAAATGCAAGCTAATTTGAGTAATTTAAATGCGGGCACTTATATTGTAACCGTTACCGATTCAAACGGATGCTTGGGCTCAGATACGGTTGTGGTAGATTCCATTCCTCAAAGCATTTATGAAGAAAACACACCTGAATTTATTTTGTACCCAAACCCCAATAATGGAATTTTTCATGTTACAGTTTCGGTTCTAAAGGCGAATGCAAAGCTTGAAATTTGGGATATGAAAGGAAGCCTGATCTTAAGGCAGAATTTAGTTCAACAATTAACTGAAGTTAATTTAAACCAAGAACCGGCAGGTTTGTATATTTTAAGAATGAGTGATTCGAATCAAAGCCAAAGAATTCTGATTCAGAAGTAGTTAATTGGCAATAGAAGAAATTCCCATCAAGTTTCACTTACTGCTTTTGGGTTGAAGGCAAGGGAAATCATCTTGTCAGACAGAAAATGCAAACAATCACCTGAATGTTGCATTAAGAATCAATCTATTCTTACTTTTGGGAATGCAACACCTAAAGCCATTGTTCAGCCTGTTAGGGGCCATTCTTTTATGCCATTGTATTCAAAGTCAAACGAATTTTACCATTGCAGTTGGCGCAAACGTGGCAAGTGCCCCGCTCAAGGAATTAAATTTTGTGGTGAATGAATACAATGAAGTAAGACCCTATTTGGAAAGACCCATGCCCGAAATTCATTTACTCAGGGGCCCTGACGTTTCATTGGGATTACAATTTGGCTCATTTTTAGGAGAATTTCGTTTCTCTTATTTGCATGCGACCCAATGGGCATTTGCCCCCTCAACGGGAGCTGCCAATCAACGTGAGTTGAAAATTCGGGCCAACACCATAGGCTACGGAATCAGCTATAGATTGACAAATAAGATTCCGGTTTTTTTGGGTGCTATGTTGGATGTAGGTCCAATCAAAGTTTTTACCCGAGTGGGCGTGGATGAAGCCGTAAAAGATTTGGATTGGACAGAAGTATTAAAGAAGCATTGTTTGGTATTCACGCCGAATGCGCTCGTAAAACTGCCTTTTTCAAAGCAGGTAGGCCTTGCCTTTCGACTTTTTACCAAACTATATATCTCCCGTGCAAGTTTTGCCCCCTATCGGGAGATCGTAAATCCGGTGCAAAGCGACCCTACAGAGGAACTGAAAGGTCGCGCGAGCAGCGTAGGCGGGAGTATGCAATTGTATTTGCAGTTTTGAACCGATTTTAGCCTTTAGAATATGGTAACTGTTACTTTCTAATCATTGCCTATTCATCAACTTTATTCACATTTAACTGTGGAAAAAACACCTGAAAAAAAAATAGTATTTGTAGTATTGTTTAACAATTTATTAAAGAATTAAATATGAAAACTATTCTGAAATTTTTATCCCTTGCGGTCATTTTCTCTTCAATTGGAACATCCAATATTTTTGCCCAGCAAAAAGGATTATTTAGTCTTACAAATGGCAACGAAATCGTAATCGATGGCATAAAGTTGAGTACGGTAACGGCTAAAAATGATATATCCGTTTGTAAAGTAGATTATAGTAATTATGTACCTCCAATTATGGGAAGCCCGAAAAACATCGTGATTATGGGTGAGCGCGTGCCTGTGCAATTCCCATTTGGAAGCCCTGGTGGCCTTCAAGTTTTTTCTTGCCGTGCAGGAGAAGGCGTTTGTGCTTCCTTTCCGAGCGATATATATGACGTAGTAATAACTATTACTAAATAAAGGGACCCAGAATAGGTTGATTTTTAAGTTCAAACTCATTTTCTCTGGAACTTTATATTTAAACATGAATAGGACATTTTTTTTATTTTGGTATTGTTGTATTGCCGGGCTACCGCTATCTGCAGGCAATTACACCGCTGTTTTGACCTAAATCTCAAGGATTGTTATTATTGCAAAGGCAGTTTTTTTTATATAGGCGAGATGGTAGAATACGTACCCCTTACCATTTTGATTAATGATTTTGAGGAAAGGGAAGGCCGGGTTTATCTTGAAAAATTTTGGGGTGTGAAACTGGAGGGAATCGAAGTAAAATCGAACCCGAAACTGTATAAAACATTAAATTCAGGCAGGGACAGCCAGTTTCATGTTTTTGAGAATAAACGCTTGGTGTTTTCCGCTTCACTCCAGTTTTACCCTGAATTTCGTGAAGTTTATGCTTTTACGGCTAAAAAAATTGGCAAAAAGGTAAAACCCTATTTTTCATTTGGGGATACCATTGTTTGGCCGGGTGAGCAGCGCCTTTTTATTGAACAAGGATTACCCTTCGTTTATGGGCCACAAATGCAGGAGGTTTATCGTGGATCAAATGGTAAGGGTTCCTTTCAGCATTTTTCTAAGGAAAATTTAGAAATAAGCGTGTTGGATTCAATGGCCTTCTCTGATACAACGGGAAGGGCCAATAGGTTGGAAATCAACGAGGGGTTAAAATCGATTTTTCCGATTCCGGAAATTGCGGATGTAAATTCAGGTTCACAAAAAAATCTGAAAGTTATCATCCAATATTACATTCCAATCGAATCGCCGGATCCGAGTCTTAAGGGAAGGACGGTAGTTACCAAGCAAAACTTTATCGTTAATTTGGACTCAAATCTTGTTTGTACAAAGGTGGTTCCAATAGATGTATTTCAATGGTTGGATAGTATGAAAGGAAAGAGTTCAAATTTTATTAGCAGTTCCTTTTTTTTTGACAAGGAAAAAGAGATTCTTTTTTACCCTATTGTAAATGATGATCTGGGGAATTCATTGTTGAATACGTTTTGGATACCTTTAGTTGAAAAAGACCATGTCTATAAACCGGTTGATGGAGTTGAATATTTTGGTGCGTCTATGCCTTTTGGTGGTCGTTATCCGAAAGTACCCTATCCTTGGTTTTATTTTGCAGACAATGATTCCTTAGCTTATTATCAATCCACAACTCAAGATTATTTTTCTGTGGGTATTCCAATGCCTGAGGGTGGTAAGATGGTAAGCGTAGAGGGATTCCCTAAATGTTTCACGGTTCTTATTCAGAAGGGTAATGAATTTTTGGTTTCAAACTTTCCGGATGAGGCTCCGATATGGAAAAAAGTACCACAAGTAAAGAATCCAAAATCTAACCTGATATTACACGACCGAAAAGTATATTATTTAAATGCGCAGGGTAGCGTAATGGAAATAAATCCCTGGTTTCAGAAATAGAAGAGAACTGAATTTTTGCTAAGGTTTCGAAACAAAATCCTCATAAAAGCATTTTCGGCAACGCGGCTCATAGATGTCTTTTTCGCCTATGATAACCGTTCCCCCCGTTGAAGATTTGCGAAAGGAATGGTTTGCGAGACTACCGCATTTTTGGCAAATGGCGTGAACCTTGGTTACAAATTCAGCCTGCGCTAACAAGGCCGGCATAGGGCCAAATGGTTTGCCGGTATAATCGGTATCTAATCCTGCGATGATAACCCTCAGTCCTCGGTTGGCTAGGCTGCGCACAACATCAGGCAATTCAATGTCAAAAAATTGGGCCTCGTCAATCCCGATAACACGGGTATGGCTGGTGAGGAGTAACAACTGCTGCGATGAAGTTACCGGTGTTGAAGGAATGGAATTTTGGTTATGTGAAACAACCTCGGTTTCATGGTAGCGGGTGTCAAGCGCGGGCTTGAAAATCTCAACCGCCTGGTTTGCGATTTGGGCGCGGCGAAGCCGGCGAATCAGTTCCTCGGTTTTACCCGAAAACATGCTGCCACAAATGACCTCTACCCAGCCCGAAGCTTGGTTAGTTGAATTGACCTCTATAAACATGATTTACCCCCAAAGAAGGGCAAATTGCTGTTTTGTGGCAAATGATTTTCGCCCTTTCAGGCAATTATGCTGTCAATTGTTAAAAACTTTGTGATTTAGCATTCGTAAGGATAAGGCCTTAGGGTCTAATTTTGACTTTTAATCCCAATCCTTTCATGCAATTTTCAAAGGAAAAGACGGAACACATTGCAGGCGAAATCGCCAAAAAGGTGCTGGAGTCTGTCCCTCTCAAAGCGGGAAAGATTTCGGGCGAGGATATTTTAACCTACCATTCCCACAAACAAGTCAATTTGTTTGTGATGTTTCAGCTCAACCAAGAGTTGGCTCAACAATTGGGACATATTCTTAAATCAGGAATTGATACGGAGAAAGAGGAGGTGGTTTCTGCACTCAAACAATTTCAATCGGTGATTTCCCGCCACATGTTGTTGCGAGAGGAAGAGTTGCATCCACGTTTGGTAAAAGCGATTTACAATTCCCTGAGATTAATTCAAGAGCCCAAAGCGCATCTCGTTCAATTTTTCTTTTCTGGAAATGCTACTTTGCCCGTTGAGGCTTTTAACCGGATTGCGGCCTATTTTTCTGACTTTGATTTTGTCATCGGCAGTCTGGCCAAGTATTTTGAGAAAAATGAAATCAAAACAATTGAAGCGAGTGAGTTTGAAAGTTTGTTTGATCGCGTAGTTGAGATTTTTGAGAAAAAAGAAAATCAATCTTTTGATGATTTTAGAACCACTTTACTAGAAAAGTCCTTTGGATTAAAACCTGAGTTTTTTCAGGAAGCCCCGGCGAAAGAAGAAACGCGCGAGGAGAAGGAGAAAAAGTCAATCGCAGAAACTTATACCCGTGCGCAGAAAATAGATATTTATTCACTTGAATCGGCTCCGATTGAAAAACCGGTCGTGGTTTCTCCCAAACCCATAGAAGCAGTAGTGCCCGTACCTGTGGTTGAGGCTAAAATAGAGCAGGCAGTCGAAGCAATTGCCCCGCCGATTGTGCAAGAAGCGAA
>JAYSVQ010000012.1:0-8536 GCA_043718485.1 Bacteroidota bacterium | reverse complement strand
CTATACGCCGGCAGAATACCTTTTTCTAAGAACCATAGGGCGTAAAAACAAATATAACTTAGGTTGGTTTTACCGAAAATTCTTTGAACGTTTAGGGGGCACTTTTATCAAAGCCGGACAAGCCCTGGCTATGCGCCAAGATTTTTTACCCCTCAGACATTGTGAAGCCCTCGGCACTTTACTCGATGAGGTCAAAACCTTTAACAAAGAAAAAGGCAAAAGAATCATCGAATTTGAACTAAAAAAGAGTATTTCTGAATTATACGCCGAGTTCAATCCTGAGCCGGTTGCCTCTGCCTCCTTCAGCCAAGTCTATTGTGCCACCGACCGTCAGGGCAACAAATTGGCGATTAAAGTAAAGCGGCCTTTCATGGATCAAATCGTATTTGCAGATACTTTTTTCCTCAATCTCCTCCGTCAGTTTCTCAGCTTTTGGGGCATCGCAAAAGGGATGAAAATTGCGGTCCTGATTGAGGAGCTTGTCTCCATTCTCTCTTATGAAATGGATTATAAACGAGAGGCAAATTTCCTGCACCTCAGCTGGTCAAATGCCAAACGCATTCCGGGTTGGCGCGTACCGAAAGTGTACCGAAACCAATCTACCACGAATATCCTCACGATGGAGTATATCGATGGTATTTGCTTGCGAAAAGTATTGACCGCTATTCGTGAAGGCAGATTAGAGGAATTAACCTACCCCTCCGGAAAAAGAATTAACCGAGAAAGGTTATGCCAACAGATTTTTAACATTACCGTTTCTTCTATCTATGAAATCGGTTTTTTTCACGGAGACCCCCATCCGGGCAATATTTTTGTCATGGAAAACGAGGAAGTGGGTTACGTTGATTTTGGCATCGTAGGCCGGCTCGACCCTGAAATCAAAGAAAAAAACCTGAGGTACCTGCTCGCCCTGAGTGAGGGAAATATTGACGAAGCGGCAGATTTATTCGCTAAAATTTTGCAGGCGCATCCCTATGCAGATGCAGATGGATTTAAACGGGACCTAAAAGTTCACCTTCAGCTTTATTTGAATGCGGTAGAAGACCCTGAGGCTTCATTTGCTGAAAAGAGTGCAGGACGCGTAAGCAATAAATGTATTGCCATCGCGCGTAAATATCATTTTTACCTGCCCTACAATGTGCTGGTTTATTTTAAGACCTTGTTGACCATTGACCATATTTTGGTTGAGGTGAATCCGAGATACAATTCACAAGAACAAACTAAAGCCTTTTTAGAGGCTTATTTCAAAACAGAATTACTGACTTCTGTTCAAATGAATGCCACTGCCCCCCGAATGATGAAATTTGCAAATGAAGCCCTCAAATTACCTTCTGTAGTGGTAAATACGATTGAGAGTTACCAAAAATTAGTTGAAAGTTCTACCCGAAAAAATGGGCGGATGCAAGCCAATCTTTTTTCGGGAGTTTCTAATCTATTCTTTCTGGCTTTGATTTCTTTGTTGATGTTGAAATTCATTTTTAAAACACCTTCTATTGAAAACATTGACAATCCGATTTTCTACACCTTGATTGCAATCATTGTGATTGTGGGATTAAGAATTCGGAATATGAAATAACCTCCCCTATCCCCCATAGCCATCAGGTTAATGGCTATGCCCCTATCCCCCCCTATCCCGCCGCTGCGGGCAGGAGGGGCACTCAGAATACAGTCACTCTCCTGCTTACTGCCACTTCAATCCCACTTCTTTTTTCAATTGAATCGTAGCCTTCATACTGAAATGTTTCTGAACTGCGGCAGCACAAAGAATGCCTGCATTCACAGAAGATTCAACGCATCCAAAATTGTAGCCGTTGTCAATCCAATCGCCGGTGATGAAAAGGTTTTTGAAACCCGACGCATCGGTTTTTAGGCGATACTGTTTATCATAAGGCGGGGCGATTGTGTAACGGTCACTTGGGTTAATTCCGGCGACTACCATTTGGCGACGAAGGCGCAAATGTAAATGGGGATTGTCTTTGTCAATGGGATCTACCAAATTGCCCAAATACATCCCGTATGGATTGCCGGGTGAAGTTGCATCCGGCCAAAAGAAGCCCGCGTTTGCGCGCAACCATTCTTCGGTTATGGTAAGCGCCCGTTCCTGATGGTAATAATAAAATTCAGGATTCGGCATTTCAAAATCACGGTCTGGGTCTCTCAGCGGTCCGCAAATATATACCAAAGACTTTGGGAGGTTGTCTTTTGGCCAGTTTTCAAAAGGAATTTGTTGGGAATTATCTGCCATTGTACTCAATGGATTCTCATAATTCAAGGCATTGGGCCTTGTATTGGGCGGGATGCCCCAGGTATCCCATTTCATGCCCATTTCATCCATTGATGTCTTAAGCCAAACCTGCGCATTGTGGGTTGCCACCGTTTGCAAATTAGCCAACATGGTAGCCCATTTGGGGTTGGCCGCTTCCAATTCAGTTGTAATGGGTTTTAAGGCTTCGGGTGGAATGCCTAGAATTATTGTATCAAAGTCCACTCCCTTTTTCAAGCGCAGGGTTTCCACATTTTCCCAATTTAACCAAGGAGATTCAAGAACGGGATTACATATTTCGTCGTCAATAAATTTCTCCAATTCAATGCGTTTTTTGGATGAAACAAATGGCACATACAAGGTGGGCATTTGCTCATAGTTACTTTCAATTAATTTAAGCGCATCTTCCTTATTGAGTTGGGAATAAACAGGGCGATTAGGCCAACTATTCAAGCCCTTAATTTTAATAAAGGGATTATATTCCTTGCCTTCATCTAAAAGCCTTACTTGTTTGCCTATGGTTATTTCTTTGATTTCATCCCCATCAACATGAAGCTTTTCAACTTTATGAAAGAATTTAAATTTTACGCCTCGGTCTTTAAGCACCTCATACATTGGGGCAATTAATGAATCGCCAACACCGGCACTAAAACTCCAAGCAAAAGAGCCTTTATACCCAAAAATGGTTAATAAAAATCCCTTTAAGGCGGTTCCTGCGGCAAAATTTCCCGGCCCTTCGGTTTCACCCTCAGGGTAGGCAAAGGTGCCATCGTAAAAAAATCGCACCATGGGTGAATCATATCCTAGTTCAGATGCGCCATATTTTTTCAACCAGGCCCTGAAGTCCATATTGTTTATCTTCTCAAAATTTAAAACATAACTGAGCTCCTTCGGGTTTTCTTCAGAAGGGCCAATTTCTAATACTTCTTGCAAAACCCCTTTCATGATTGCCCAAAAAAGGTCGGTCATACCGAGGGCTCTTCGCACCCGATCCATACTCATTGCTTTTTCGGTAATTCTGCTACGCGACCATTTAATGGCCATATCCATAAAAGAAAAGAAAAGGCTTTTGTATTCAGGTTTGTTTTCAAATGTAGCAAGCACCTGATCAAATTTTCCTCCCCAGGTATTCAATCCGGTTACAAAACTTTTCAGGGTTTCTAAGTTCCCGAAAAATTTTGAGTCAAAGTGTTTGTCTAACCATTTATTTAAACCCGATTCGGTTGTGCCTGAATTTGTAAAGATGATGTTATAAAGAGAATCAGGAACATAAGCTGCGAATACAGATTTTCTGACCAAGTCAACAAATGGATTTGTGGCCTCAAAAGGGGAGCCGATGACCATTTGAAGCAGAATGCCGGTCATCTTTTTGAAATTATCAAACATCGATATTTCTTCCTCCCCACCCGGAACAAGGGCATTGGGTGGAAAATATAATGGCCAAGGTTCCCACCTACCTTTTGCTCTATTATAATCCGGAATAATGGAGCAATTCTCTTTTAACAAAGCATCTTCCCACTTTTTAATGGGGCAATCCTCACTATACAACTTTCGTTTTGTTCTTTCTGCAAAAACTTCATGCACCGTTTGGAATGCATTGTCATACCAACCTAGAAAAAAGTGAATTCCATGGTCTTCAATTCTATCATGGATTCCCCGACCGGTAGCACATTTGCCCCCTAATCGCCAACCCATCTGATACACGGTAATATCGTAGTGCTGGTTCCAATCTTCTTGTTTAGTTAAGGCAAAAACTGAGGCAAGGGCAGATGGCCCTCCACCTAATACGGCGATCTTCCTTTTGGTTGTTTGAGACATATACTGAGTTGGAATATAGGGTTTGAACAAAAATGCTGCGCTCAAGTTAGGCAAAAAATAGAGAATTCAAAATCTCTCAAAAAGGACTTGCGCTATATCAAAAAAAAAAAAGCCCTGCTAACCCGCTAAAACTACTCAAGATGAAATTTAGAGCGGTTTCAAAATTTTGAATGTGAATGAAAATCAGTTTCTTTATAGGATGAAAGACAAATGGGCCATGCTTCAAGATTTGCTTACAAGCGCTAAATTGCCTCCAGGCCCGCTTGAATTCGCGCTTGAAGCCGGAAATAAAATCAGGAATTCAATTACAAAACTTTCTCAGTTTTCAACTCCGCCTGCAATCTCTGTTTTTGAGGCGCTGAATGGAATTTTGGTGAATAAATCGCTGGGTATTATCGTTCAATTAGGCATTCCCGACCTTCTCCATTCCGGGCCGGCCACCGCCGAAAGTTTAGCCGAAAAAACAAATACGCATGCCCCTTCCCTTTCCCGCTTATTACAAACCCTGGTTTCACTCGGGTTTTTATCCTCAAGCGGAAACGAATTCAAAAACAATTCTTTCTCTGATATTTTAAGAGAAGAACATCCCGAAACCATGCGTTGGGCCGTTTTGGTAATGAGCTCGGATTGGTATTGGGAGATTTGGAACCGGGCACCGGGCACCATTGAAACCGGAAAAAGTGGAACGGAACAATGGAAAGGATTGTCTTTTTTTGATTTTATAAAAAGTAACCCTACTGCTTCCGAGCATTTCAATAAAGCAATGGCTGCGTATTCGAGTGTTTCCACTCCCTTTTTACTTTCCGGTTTTGATTTTTCACCCTATTCAAAAATTTGCGATATCGGCGGGGGTACAGGCACTGTATTGATGGAAATACTTGAAAAATACCCCCTTACACAGGGTGTCGTATTGGATTTACCTGAGGTGATTGAGGAGGCAAAAACCGAAATAAAAAATAAGGAATCCGGCAGACGAATCGAATTAGTTTCAGGCGATTTCTTTGTTGCCATTCCCCCAAACTGCAATTTGTATTTATTGAGGTCAATTATCCATGATTGGAACGATGAACAATGCATTCAAATTTTAACGAACATTAAAAAATCGCTGCTTGAAAAAGGCAAGATCGTGGTCATTGAAAAAATCCTTCCCGATGATAAAGATTATCACCTAACCCGCTTACTCGATTTACAAGTCCTTATTTTAACGGGTGCAGGAAAAGAAAGGACATTCAAAGAATTGGAAAGATTATTTATTGGCGCTGGATTAAAAATAGACAAAAAGATTCCTTTGCCTACCCTCGATTTTGTTTTGGAACTGAGCCCTATTTAACATGGCGAAATACCAATTTGAAACGACGTGGAATGTTGAAGGGCGCTTAGAGGAGGCTTGGGAACTCATCATCAATTGCGAGATTTGGCCTGAATGGTGGAAAGGCGTGGTTAAAGTCGAGAAAATAGCCTCCCCTGAAAACAATGTTTTCTACTCAGAATGGGAAGGCATTATTCCTTATACATTTGGATTCTTTGTTTGTATTAAAAAGGTCGAGCCTTACCAAAAAATTGAACTTGAGGCCTGGGGTGATCTGAAAGGCAGTGGGAGTTGGTCTTTTTTACAAAATGGGGACATGATTTCTATCCTTTATAAATGGAGTGTAGAAACCACCAAACCCTGGATGAATGCAATTTCCTCTGCCGGAAGACCGCTATTTTCCTTAAATCATGACCAATTGATGAAGTGGGGAGGCGAGGGATTAACCCAAAGGTTGAACCCAACTGCAAAATTAAAAACGACTCATTCTCTATTGCCTGCAAGCACCTTGAAAGGACAATTTGAAAAAAACGTCAAAAAATTTAGGCTCTTAACAACCTTAAATAGTCTTCTGTTCAAGTCTAAATAATGCACTTTCTTTACCCTTAAACCCCACTTTCCTCTCACTTTGACCATTAGCAATCCTATACAGAATTCAATTTCACTCGAATACATTTGAATTTTACGATAAAAAAAGCAACCTTTCTTAGTTCAATCGCCTAATAGCTATGATTTTCTTTGATAAAAATTAGGATTATGGATTGCATTCCTCCTATTATTTATCGTTCAGAATAGACCCCAACGCATCACCGACATGGATACACTCATTCACGAAAACCCCTTCTCAAAGGTTTACCTCAGGGAAATGAATAAAGGGGAAAAACCCTTAATTGTAAAAGTTCTCAGCAATGAATTTCCCACCACCGAAGAACTCAGCCGATTTTTAAATGAGTTTACGATTTCAAAACTTCTTGATTTTCCCGGGGTACGCAAAGCCATAAGCAAGGAGAAAAATAGTAATCGTCACACCCTTTTGCTGGAATATGCAGAAGGTCTTCCCATCAAAGAATGGATTTCAAAACAAAATCCTTCGATTGAAAAAGGAATTGAGGTTGCAGAAAAAATCGCCGAAATTTTAATCGCCGTGCATGGAAAAGGAATAATCCACCGAGACATCAGCAGTTTCAATTTTATTGTTAACCCGTCGAATTTAGCCGTAACCCTGATTGACTTTTCCATTTCAACCCAAATGGACCTTAAGTCCTTAAATTTAAAAAACCCGGATTCTCTCGAGGGAAATTTGCCTTACATTTCACCGGAACAAACCGGAAGAATGAACCGAATAGTAGATTTTCGGTCTGACTTGTATTCTGTTGGTATCGTTTTGTTTGAGATTTTTACTGGAAAACTTCCCTTCACCACTACTGACCCATTAGAAATGGTGCACAGCCATATTGCTGTGCTTCCTAAAGAAGCGAGCGAGCTAAATGCAGCTATTCCACCCACCCTTTCACGCATCATTGAGAAATTATTATTCAAAAATGCCGAGTCACGCTACCAATCGGCAAGAGGTCTTAAAGCTGACCTTGAAAAATGTAAGAAGCAATTAAAAGACTCCGGAAAAATTTCTGATTTCATATTAGGAGAAAGTGACCATTCAACCCGATTTTTGATACCCCAAAAATTATATGGCCGTGAAAAAGAAATTCAGGAATTAATTCAGGCCTGTGATGAAATCGGCAAAAAAGACATTCAGCTGGTTTTAGTTTCAGGCTATTCAGGTACCGGAAAATCAGCCCTCGTGAACGAAGTTCATAATCGACTATCTTCGATGCGAGGCGTTTTCATCACCGGTAAATTTGACCAACTGCAAAGAAATATCCCCTATTTTGGATTGGTAAAAGCCTTTACAGAATTTGTGCATTTCCTTTTATCTGAAACCCCTCAAAAACTTGAAAACTGGAAAGCAAGATTCCATTCACAAATCGGGGGAAATGGAAAAATTCTTACAGACCTCATTCCGAATTTAGAACTCGTAACCGGTCCACAAGCTGAACTTCCTGAATTACAGGGCATGGAGGCCTATAATCGATTTAAAAACACATTCGAAACATTTTTTCGGGTGATTAATAGTGCACAGCAACCCTTGATTCTTTTTTTAGATGATTTGCAATGGGCAGACCAAGCCAGCATAGATATTCTCAAAGGTGTTTTGACCGATGCTGAAAATCATAATGCGCTCATTATTGGCGCCTACAGAAATAATGAGGTTGAGGCGCATCACCCATTATTGTTTCTGATTGATGGATTAGAAAAAGAAAAAGGTCCCGTACAAAACCTAATTGTTCAAAATCTGAGTGTAGAGAACATCGTGGAACTCTGCCAGGATGCAATGAAATGCAGAAAAGAAGAGGCCGCTGAATTAGGTGAAATTATTTTCAAAAAGACACAAGGCAATGCCTTTTTCGTCAATCAATTCCTGAAATCATTAAATGAAGACGGACTTATCTTTTATTCGCCGGAAAAGAATGCCTGGGACTTTAATCGCGTTGAAATTCAAACCCGAAAAATCACCGACAACGTGGTTGAATTTATGGCCAACAAAGCCAAACGGCTTCCGGTTGATGTTTTAAATGTATTAAAATTCTCTGCCTGTATAGGAAATCGTTTTGACCTAATCACCCTCTCCAACGTAAGCGAAAAAAGCGCGATTGAATGCTTAAAATTGTTAAAAGTAACCGTGCAAGAGGGATTAATATCACCTTCAGGCGAGGTATTTAGATTAGAAGCACTAGATGTTATAGATGCGACTTCTCAAAATATTGAATTTTCATACATTCACGACCGCATTCAGCAAGCCGTTTATTCCCTTATTCCAAGTACGGAAAAAATTGAAATTCATCAAAAAATTGGCTTGAAACTCCTCAAATCCACCCCAGAGGCTGATATAGAAGAAAAAGTATTTGACATCGTAAATCATTTAAACCATGTTTTGGTTTATAATGAAGAATATTTAATTGCCAACGGCACCAGCAACAAAAAGATAGCCGAATTAAACCTCTTAGCAGGAATAAAAGCAAAGCTTTCAGGCGCCTACAATGTTGGATTAATGTATTTGGAACGTGCCATTTCTCTTAACAAAAAAG
>JAYSVQ010000110.1:0-7044 GCA_043718485.1 Bacteroidota bacterium | reverse complement strand
ATAAATCCAGGCTTTTTGTACTTTTGGAAAATCCTTGATTCCATTTGTTAATTTCTTTAAAATGCCTTTTCTGTCAATTTTTTTAAAGGCTAAATATTCTAACTTCTCTTCAGCTACATGTAAAGCCTCCAAACCTATTAATTCGTTTTCAACCTCATATACTAATTTGTCTGAAAGCCACGATATTAATAAATCATTTTCTTTAACATTAAAATATTTTGAAAGGCTTTGTACTTGTTCACGGGTTGCATTTCGAATACCCCTTTCTATTTTACTCAATATGGCTTGATCAATTTTGAGATATGCAGCTACAATTCTTAAGGGCAAATTCTTTTCTTCCCTTAATTTTCTAATTCTATCTCCCAAGCTATCCATTATTATAAAATCAATTTTGACAGTTATTGTCAAAATTATGAATTATTATTTCTATTTCCTTGAAAAAGAATCAAAAATTATTTGAAGGTTGGGAATCTTGGCTTTTCCTTAATAATACATTCAATGGGTATTACATGAACGTAATTCGTTTAGTCTGAGACCACAAGAAGCCTACGGGTATATTCATCGAAAATATTCACTTTTTGGTCTTTCTCGGTTTTTTGAATGTGATCTTGTGTTGAGTAGGTAGGTTCTCGGGATTATACCCCTTCATTCCAAATGAAATATTAATGAATTTTCTAAGATTCCTAAGAATTTCCTCACTGTTAAGTTTCGATAGTTCCTCCAATTCGAACCTATTTTGTTCCTCAATTGAGTTGAAAAAGGTAAGATCGTGACCAGCGTACACAACATTTGGTTCGTTAATTACATTGTTAATTTCAGTATCAGATTGTTTCAATTTCTTTTTCGCCATCTTAATCATTCCAAAGATAATAATACCGAGAAGAAATGGATTTTCAAAACACCAGAATTTCTCAAGCCTAAATGATAAAAATTATACCACCACATTTATAATTCTGCCCGGTACGACAATCAATTTTTTAATCGGACGATTATCAAGAAATCCGGCCAATTCTGGCCAGTTCATTACCTTTTTTTCTAATTGGTCTTTACTTAAATTGAGAGGAAGGTTCAGCTTAGACCTCACTTTTCCATTAATTGAAACCGGATAGTCAAAATTTAACTCAGTCATATATTCCTCATTCCAAACCGGATATTTCGCTTCAATGATGGAATGGGAGTGTCCCAATTTTTGCCAAATCTCTTCGCAGAAATGGGGCGCAAAAGGAGCGAGGCTAATTAAAAAGGGTTCCAGAATTTCTTTTTTGTTGCACTTCAAGTCCTGAAGCGTATTCACGCAAATCATAAATTGCGATACCGAAGTGTTGAATGACAACCTTTCAATGTCTTCTTCAATTTTTTTAAGGGTTTGGTGAAGTACTTTTAGTTCCTCTTTTGAAGGGGAATCCTGATTTACTTTTAAGTTGTCATTTTCATCGAAAAATAAATTCCATGTTTTTCTTAAAAACCGGGAAGTACCTTCAATTCCGTTTGTAATAAAGGGTTTTGAAACTTCTAAAGGCCCTAAAAACATTTCATAAAGGCGAAACGTGTCCGCTCCGTATTTTGCACAAATGTCATCAGGATTCACCACGTTGTGCCAACGCTTTGACATTTTTTCGATTTCATAATCACACATGAATTTCCCGTTTAAGGTTGGGTTTCCATTTTCATCTTCACAAATAATCATAGGAATCAACTTTTCCTTCGACAGATAATCTTCTAAGGCTTTTTCAGTAATTGTATCATTTTCGACTAAGTCTATTGGAATTCTCTTTTTCCAAGGCATAGATAAAAACTGGGTTTCGGGTTCCCCAATGATTAATCCTTTATTTAAAATCTTATATTTTTGATGTATAATTTTCCGAAGTTTACTAAATCGTTCTTCTGTATCAGATTCTTTTGTGAAAATAGAACCCAACCCTTTTGAAAGATACACAGTTGGAATAATAGGTTCTATTTCCTTAGAAATTTCAGAATAAAAAGATACTTGTAAAGCGTTAATCAAACTCGACCTTCCCTGTATCATTCCCTGATTCACCAGTTTCTTAAAGGGCTCTTCAACTGAAATCAAACCACGGTCAAAAAGGAATTTTGTCCAAAAGCGGGAATAGAGCAAATGTCCGACGGCGTGTTCGCTACCCCCTACATAGAGGTCAACGTTCATCCAGTATTTTTCAATGTCTGCATCGACAAATGCTTTGTCGTTGTGCGCATCGGGGTAGCGCAGAAAATACCATGAACTGCCGGCATAGCCGGGCATAGTATGGGTTTCTCTCAAAAACCCATCGGGCAGATTTACCCAATCGGGTAAATGGGCAAGGGGAGATTCCCCATTTCCCGCCGGTTTAAAATTTTGCGTTTCGGGTAAGGTTACCGGCAAATTTGCTTCGCTGAGGGCATACGGAATTTCTCCTTTTAATTTAATGGGGAAAGGTTCTCCCCAATACCGTTGCCGCGAAAAATTTGGGTCACG
Organism: Bacteroidota bacterium; assembly: GCA_043718485.1. Lineage (GTDB taxonomy): Bacteria > Bacteroidota > Bacteroidia > J057 > JADKCL01 > JAYSVQ01. The sequence goes on along the minus strand of JAYSVQ010000110.1, from coordinate 4,571 downwards.
CAGTTTATACAAAACTTTAGATTCCCCGATACTCTTCTTTTCGATTTCAATGATTGCCCGGCTAATGGCCGCTTTTACTTCTAATCCATTTAGAAAATATGAGTTTATTAAAATACCGGTTTTTCCTTCAAATGCTTCCTCGCTTATGTTTCCACCGGAAACCACCTCAACGATTTCAATATTGAAATGTCTTGCAAAGCGATAATCGCGTGAATCATGGGCCGGAACGGCCATAATTGCACCGGTTCCATAACTGGCCAGCACATAATCGCCCACCCAGATTGGAATTTTCTTTCCAGAAAAAGGATGAAGGCAATAGCTTCCTGTAAAAGCACCTGAAATGGTTTTTACATCTGCCATCCGGTCGATTTCACTTTTCTTGGCTGCCCGTTCCACGATTTCATCTACTTCTTTTTTATGGTTGGGCTGCGTGAGTGTATTTACCCATTCGTGTTCAGGGGCAATGACCATAAAAGTGGCTCCGAAAATAGTATCTGGACGTGTGGTAAATATTTCTAATTTTTCAGGATGGTCTTCAATTTCAAAAAAGATTTTTGCGCCCTCACTTTTTCCTATCCAATTGCGCTGCATTTCTTTTAGGGGCTCAGGCCAGTCGAGGGTATCTAATCCTGTTCTCAGGCGCTCGGCATATGCCGTCATTCTTTGCACCCATTGGCGCATCGGCATGCGAAAAACAGGATGCCCCCCACGTTCTGATTTACCATCAATGACTTCGTCATTCGCGAGAACCGTTCCTAATTCCGGACACCAATTCACCAATCCCTCGGTTGTGTAGCATAGCCGATACCTGAGCAAAATGACCTGTTTTTCATCTTCTGTATAGGCATTCCATTCTTCTGCGCTAAATATTTTTTCCTGATCGCTTACGGCTTTAATGGCTGCATTTCCCTTATTTTCAAATTCGTGAATTAAGGATTCGATCGCCTCAGCTTTGTTTGTTTTCAGGTTGTACCAACTATTAAAAAGTTGCAAAAAAATCCATTGCGTCCATTTATAATAGCCGGGTTCACAGGTTCGCAATTCTGTTTCCGGATCATAGGCCATTCCTAAAATATCGAGTTGCTCTTTGTAGCGCTGAATATTTTTTTCGGTCGTAATTGCAGGATGGGTTCCGGTTTCAATTGCGTATTGTTCTGCCGGTAATCCAAAGGCATCAAAACCCATAGGATGCAAAACGTTGAAGCCTTTTGTCCATTTATATCGGGCTACAATGTCTGTGGCAATGTAGCCTAAAGGGTGTCCAACATGCAATCCTGCACCACTTGGGTAGGGAAACATATCCAACACATAATATTTAGGTTTGGAAGATAATTTTTCAGCACGGAATGTTTTGTTTTTCTTCCAAAACTGTTGCCATTTCTTTTCTCCGCCTTCCTTTAAAAATTCATTGTAGCCCATGGTGCAAAATTGAGGGTCAAAGATAAGTAAAGTAGCAGATTATAGAAGTTTGATTTGCGTGGCTTGGGTTGGTTTACATTTGCCAATTCCTCATTTTAAATTTTTTGCAGGGAAAACGCAGAGATAGGCCCTATTTGAAAATCAGACTAAACCCTTAGGATTCAGCTAAAACACCCAAGTTCAATATTCCTATTAAACAAGGATTGACGCTTATTGAGGAATGGAAACCTTTGTACAGGCTACGATTTTTTATTTCTAGGAGGAGACGGATTATGCTACGCTATGTATTTTTTCTGCTGAATTTTACCCTTGTTTTTGGGGTGAATGCGCAAACTGCTCAAGAGCTGAACCCTGTTCAGATTCGAGGAAGGCAATCTCTATTGAATTCCCCACCTCAATATTCTAGCAACACTTCGCTGTTTGCTACGACTTGCATTCCGGATACGATTCGGTATGGAGATAGTAAATCGACAGGATACCGAGTTATTATGCTCAATTCTTTGAGTTCAACCAATGCAGCCGCTCAGTATTTTGATTGTCCGCAAAGTCTTACCCTGAGCGGTACAAGCTTTTACGCTTACAAGACTGATGCAAGTGGTGGAGTAAATATTACCGTAAATGTTCGGGTATATGCAGCTGGAGTTGATTCTCTTCCTACCGGCCCGGTACTTGCGAATTCAGCCCTTTCCATTGATACAAATTTTTACGGTGGAAATTTAGCTATGCTCGAAAAACAAATTTCCTTTCTAAATCCTATTATATTAAATCAACCTTATGTAATTGTGATTGATAATAATAGTCCGGTAACGATTGGCATCGTTTCTACCGATTTTTCGGTCAATGATGGAAATGGGGAATGGTTGAACAATTGCCAATATGCTGGGAACTGGTATCGGGGTTATGAAATTCTGGTAAGCGGATATCCCCTGAATTCAGATTTTTTAATTGAACCTTATATTAGTTACAATCTGAATACAGACTTTAGTTTGAATCCGACTTGTATTTCCATTCCGTCAACGGTTGGATTCACAAGTAATTCATCGGCCATTTTAAATTCAAGAATGTACAATACCCGTTGGTTTAATCAAGGCTATAATTCCCGAAGCTGGGATTTTGGGGATGGTAGTTTACTGGCATATGGTTCAACTCAAAATCATTTTTATGCGATGGGTTTTTACGATGCCACCCTTACCGATTCTATTTTTGGGTGGACGAGAACCTGTACCGATAGCCGAACCAAAACCGTGTATGGGGGCACTTCTACGGCCACTTTTGGGCAGAACAGCACAAATTTGACCGTAAATTTTAATGCCACAGGCGCAGGCGCAGTAAATTGGGCTTGGGATTTTGGTGATGGAACAACGGGTACAGGCCAAAACCCTGCGCATACCTATTCAACACCGGGTTCTTATAATGCATGTCTCACAACCACCAACCCCTGTGGAACGGATGTAAGCTGCCAAACGGTCGTTGTGAACTGTGGTGCTCCGGTAGCGGGTTTTACCATTTTTCAAAATGGATACAATATTTCTTTTTCCAATTCCACAAGTGGAGGAACTTCTTTTATTTGGACCTTCGGAGACGGGAGTTCAGATAATTTGCCAAATCCAATGCATACGTATGCTTCAGGCGGAAATTATAATGTTTGTTTGATTGCAAATTCTATTTGTGGTTCTGACACTATTTGCCAAAGTTTTACGATTACTTGTCCTCAACCTGTTGCGGGTTTTACCTCTGCACCCAATCTTTTGAATTATCAATTTACGGACGCAACTGTGGGTACGAGCCTCAGCAGTTGGCAATGGGATTTTGGGGATGCAACAAATTCAACCCAACAAAACCCAGCTCATGTGTATGCAAATCCCGGAACCTATACTGTGTGTTTAACTGTGATTGATGCATGCGGTTATCACTATGTATGTAATCAGCTTACTGCGGTTTGCCCCGTACCGGTTTCTGATTTTAGCCATATTGATTCGGCCCTTCAGGTAACGTTTGTGGATTTATCTTCAGATGCAACTTCCTGGTCTTGGGATTTTGGTGATGGAGGAAGTTCTAGTCTTCAACACCCCATGCATACTTTTAATTCACAAGGGGCATATAACGTTTGCCAAACAGCGACTAATTCATGCGGCCCCCATGTGTATTGCACGCCCGTCGTGGTATCATCTGTAGGTTTGGAGACAGAAAAGGGAAATAATCCAATCAAGGTTTACCCCAATCCGGCAGCCGATAGGGTCTTTCTAACTTGGTCTGATAGCCCATTTTCTTGGATAATTCGAGATGTGAGTGGCCGAAGTTTAATGCAGGGTTTTTCTGAAACCGAAACCACTGCGGTGAATATTGAGGGCTTGGCCAAGGGCATGTACTTAATTGAAACTTTCAGAAAAAATGAAGCAGGCTGGCGCATTCAAAGGCTGGTAAAGGAATAAAATAGGTAAGGGAAAAGGTAAAATGGAAGGTTTTAGGGAAATATCCCATAGAAAAGCATAGAAATTTCTATTTCTTCCATTAATTTAGGGCGAGTCAAAAAAGCCCATGAAAAAAAATCTACTTCTATTCTTTGCTTTGTTCTGTGCAGGTTTCCTTTCAGCCCAATCAATTCAGGAAGATTTGAGCCACCCCCGTCCGGTTTTTTCTCCCCTTCAACTGCCCAACCCATTTTTGGAAGCGACTTCTCACTGTACGCTTGATACAGTTAACTACCTTACTTCAAAGGCCTCAGGATTTCGCTTATTATCTTTAAATTCTTCATCATCGGCTATTGCTATGGGGCAATACTTCGATGCACCCAGTAAGCTTACCTTACATGGCGTTAGTTTTTATGCCTATGCACCCGGGCAATCCAATCCCTTGCCCCTTTACATTAAAGTATATAAAGCCGGTGCAGATTCTCTGCCCACAGGTCAACCGCTTATGTTAGATACGATTATGGTTGACTCTGTTTTTTCAGGTCAAATTGGGAGCATTCAAAGACGAGTACCATTTAATGATAGCATCACCTTTACAAGTCCTTACATAATCGTGCTGGAAAATCCGGCATCGGTAAATATATCGGTTGTTACAACTGAATACGCAGTTGTACCCCCGGCGCCCGATGGGGATTCTGAATGGTTGGCCTGTGCAAAATTTCCACCAACCGGAAATTGGGT
>JAYSVQ010000109.1:0-2435 GCA_043718485.1 Bacteroidota bacterium | reverse complement strand
AGCACCACGCCCACGTTGTCTTCCTCAAGGTTGAGCACTACGGCTTGTACGCCGGTTTCAAACTCAACGAGCTCACCGGCCTGCGCCTTGTTCAGGCCGTAAACACGGGCGATGCCGTCGCCAACTTGGAGCACACTGCCTACTTCTTCCAGTTCGGTGGCCGAGTTAAAGCCGCTCAGTTGCTGTTTGAGTATCGCCGATATTTCGTCAGGTTTTACGTCAATCATCAAACTTTTTTAGGAGGCTTAGGATTTCAGTTTTCATTAAAAAGAGAGCGCAATTTCTAAAAAAAAGAGCAAAATCAATTTTAAGATTTTTTGCACTTGAAATTGAGCATGAATAGAAAGAATCTTAATGGTCTTCCGATTAATTTTCTATTTTTCCCTTCTAATGCAAAGCGAAACCCCTCACTTTTCCCTTGTAAAGAATCCAAAGGGTTTGAGCATGCTCATTTTCTGCACTTTGCTTTGGATTTTTTATTTCGTGTCGATGGCACCTGGTTGGACCGGAGATGAAGCTTCGATTTGGATAACCCACATTCGTTACGGCCCTATTTTTAGTGCCTATTTTTTTAGCAATCACCCTTTGTATTTGGTTATTGCAGCGAGTTTTCATGAACTCGGATTCCCAAATGAGTTGAGTTTAAGGCTTCCTTCTTTACTCGCATCCCTTTTCCTTTTTTGGGGGATGGCTAATTTTACATTTAAAAAATTTGGAATAGGTCTTCCTTTTATATTTCTCATCTTATTTTTCGGCATACTTCCGGCATGGGCTTCCTATTCTTTTTTTGGGAAATCGTATGTGTTGGTTTCCTTATTTCTTTTCGCCCTCATGTATTGTGCTGAGAATAAAAATTCAAAAAGCTGGATGTTTGGCCTTGCGGCCTTTTTGGGAATGTGGAGTAGCCCATCCTTTCTTTTTATATTGCCAGGATTGGGAATCAGTATTTTTCTTAACCGGGAAATTGAGAAATCCAGAAAGAGGAAAATAGCACTTGCCCTCCTTTGTGGATTCGTATTTGCTCTTTTTCTCATGTTTTTGAGTTGGTTGAAAAGTGGGGGCGAATATTTTTCAGGAAACACAATAGGCAACTTCCCCATGTTGAGTTTGGCAGACCGACCTCAGGCTATGTTCAACCTATTATTAGCGTTGTTTCATCAGGCTTCGCCTGTAATAGGAAATGAAATTCCAATTGTTATAAATTATGTAGCCGGCGCTGCATTTTATTTTATCCCTTTGGTATATGTGCTTTCCAAAAAATTAGTCTTGGATAGCTTTTCAAAAATGATTTTTTGGATTGAAGGTATGGCCTTCCTTCTCATTTTGCTAACCGGTTTTTTTCCACCTGAGCGATTTTTTCTATTTACCATGCCCCTTCAATTATTTTGGATGGCCAGCCTACTTCCAAAGCGACAAGTTCGATTGATGCATTTGATTCCTGTATGCCTGCTGATATTTTTTCTCTTGGTATGGAACTTAAAAACGCATTCTCAAGAAAGAGAGTTTCCAGATAGGGCAAATCATGAAATAGAAAATGCTGCCAATTTTATTCTAACCAAACAGAATATTGGAACAGGCTTAGTTTTTCATGATTGGGATGAGGAGGGGTTATTCTCCTATTATTTCTTTCAAGCGGGAGGTGACCCACATGGGATTAAAGTTGATTCCGAATTCGGGCCCGGCATTCATTTGATAAAGAAAGCGGCAGGAATTGATTCACTTGAACTTCTCTATTCGGGCGATTTGTATGCTTGGGGGCTTAGAAAATAGAGACAATTGCAGTCCTTTTTAGCACCTGATTCCCAAAATTCGATTTACTTTTTTATAAAATGGCCTCAGGTTAATCTATTAAGGCAGGTTTAGGCATCGGGAAAGCATTGTGAATAATTTAGGCTGAGGGTCAAAATGGGTTTTATCTACATTTGCAGGCTAAATAGTAAAGGTAAAGCCAATGATTACGCCGATTGAGATTAGGCAGCACGCATTTAAATCAAAAACCCTGGGTGGTTTTGACAAAGAAGAAGTCAACTCTTTTTTGTCTTCAGTTTCTATGGATTTTGAAAAAACGGTTGAGGAAAACCGTCGCCTAAAAACCGAGCTAGACAAAACCGTTTCTAGTTTAGAAAGCTATAAGCAAATCGAATCGGTTTTGCATAAAACCTTGCAACAAGCTGAGCAAACTTCCAAAAGTACCGTTGAAAATGCGAAGCGCGATGCGGAATTAAAAATTGCAGAAGCAGAAGCGAAGTATAAGGAATTACTGAACAACGCAATGAAGGAAAGAAGTCGTATCGAATTAGAGACCACTCAACTCACGGCCTATCGAAACGACATTTTCCAACAACTTAAACTGTTTCTTTCTGCCCAACATGAGCGGCTAAAATCATTTGAAGAAAAGGAAATGAAAATGGTTCAATCTTCAAATCGACAAGAAA
>JAYSVQ010000108.1:0-7073 GCA_043718485.1 Bacteroidota bacterium | reverse complement strand
CAGCAACAATCCAAAGGTTAAGACCCGATTCCAATGAATGGTCTCGGCGAATTCGACCAACAAAAACCTCGTTTTTCCCTTGTGCATATTTCGGCATTGGGTAAATTGATTTTTCCGGCTCGTCTAACACCACGACCCCCTGTGTATGAGAAAGCAATCGGTAAATTTCATTTATCTCAAAAGGTTTTGAGAATTCTATATTTACACTTTCACTATGTCCGCCAATCACAGGCACTCTAACCGTAGTTGACGTAATTCGAATACTATCATCCCCCAATATTTTTTTAGTTTCCTGAATCAGTTTCATTTCTTCTTTGGTGTACCCATTTTCTGTAAATACATCGCATTGTGGAATACAATTTAAATCGATAGAATGCGGGTAAATCATTGTAACTTCTTTGCCTGATCGCTCTCCCTCCAATTGCTCCACTGCCTGTTTTCCGGTTCCGGTTACAGATTGATAAGTAGAAATAACGACTCTGCGAATAGAATACAATTGATGCAGCGGTGCCAAAACCATCACCAACTGAATGGCGGAACAATTAGGATTGGCTATAATTTTTCCTTTTTGGGCAGTTTGAATGTTTATTTCCGGCACAACGAGCGCAACGCTGGGGTCCATTCTCCATGCAGAACTATTATCAATCACGGTGCAGCCTGCTTTAGCAAACCGAGGAGCCCATTCTTTGCTAACCGCCCCCCCTGCAGAAAAAAGGGCCAGATCGGGTTTGCTATCTAATGCTTGTTGAACACTCTTTAAAATATACGATTCCCCCTTCACCATAAATTCCTGACCGGCGCTTTTTTCCGACGCACAAAGGATTAATTCGGTTACGGGAAAATGAAGTTCATCTAACATTTTAAGAATTTCCCTCCCAACGAGCCCGGTAGCCCCAATAATCGCTGTTTTCATGCCTGAGGATTGCAGATTTTTGAATAATTTAGACAAATATACCAACCTGATGAAAGGCCTCCTCTTTTTTATTGTTTTTTTGCTTTTTGCCTTTTGCCTTGCCCCTGCACAGTTGCAAGATAATTTCAGCGATGGGGATTTTACTGCCAATCCGATTTGGACCGGAGAATCCGGAAATTTTTTGGTGAACGGGAGTTTTGAACTTCAATCTCAAGGCAATTGTACGGCAACCGATACCCTGTATTTGGTTAGCCCAAACACTTTAATGGATTCTACCGAATGGAATATTTTAGTGGACTTGGATTTTAATCCCGCTACAACAAATTATGTCAGGATTTATTTAGTCTCAGACCAGGCTAATTTACAAAATCCCTTAAATGGATATTTTATCCAGTTAGGGGAAAGTGCGGCGGTTGCAGATAGTGTGAGTTTAAATGTGCAAACCGGAACGACCATTACCCAAATTAGTGGAGGTACAATGGGCTGTATTTCAAGCGGCGCATCAACAGCCTCGGTACGGTTAAAAATAAAAAGAAGCATTAGCGGAGTTTGGGATATTTTGGCGGATTGTTCGGGGGGATACAACTTTGTTTCACATGGAAGTGTGTTAGATTTAACTCACACGAGCACCTCCTGGTTCGGGGTTTATTGCCGGTATGCAACAGCATCTCGCTGTACCATGTACCATTTCGATGATATTTTGATTAGCCCCTTTATCGGAGATACCGTTCGCCCTTTGGTTGATACTGCATTTGCGACCTCAACTACGACGGTCACGGTAGATTTTTCAGAACCGGTTTCGCTTTCCACTTCTCAAAATATTTTAAATTATTCAGCTGCACCGGTTTTAGGAAACCCCATTTCTGCAATTAGAAACGGCGTAGATTCCTCACTTGTGACACTTACATTCGCAGCAACTTTTAGCAATGGGCAGGTCTATGCTCTAACTATTTTCAACGTCGAAGACAGTGTCGGCAATGCTATGGCTTCACCCCAAAACAAAAATTTTGTTTGGTATATTCCTGCCATTGCTGCCTTCAAAGATGTGCTCATCAACGAAATTTTTGCTGATCCCGATACTCAACTCACGGGCTTGCCGAATGCCGAATTTGTGGAATTATTTAACCGAAGTACTCAAGCATTTAATTTGAATGGATGGAAATTTTCAGATGGCACAACAACAGCAACACTGCCAACCTTCACCCTAATTCCCGGTGCCTATATTATCCTTTGTAAAACAGCAGATACATCTAGGTACAATAGTTTTGGAACCGTGGTTCCCATTAGCTTGCCTACACTGAACAACTCAGGCGACAATTTAGGGCTGAGAAATAATTCAGGAACCATGATAGATTCAGTTGAATATGTTTTAGCCTGGTACCAAGATGCAATTAAAGACGATGGTGGTTGGACGCTAGAATTGAAAGACCCTACCGACACCTGTCAAACTGCCGGAAATTGGATTGCCTCAAATCAAGCGATTGGGGGCACACCCGGCACGCAAAATTCTGTATTTGCCCCTAACATTGACATCACCCCGCCGAGTTTGTCTTCTTTCACTTTTTCTGCATTGGATACGCTTTCACTTTGCTTCAATGAAAAAATGGATGGCGTAATGTTGGTCAATCCTGCAAATTATGTTGTGACGCCGGGTGGCATAACGCCTATTCAGGTTATCGCAGACGCGAATGCAACATGTGTTAAATTAGTTTTTAGTCCCCAACTCGACAGCACGACACAATTCACATTAAACATTTCAAATGCAATGGATTGCCCCGGAAATGTCGCTGCTACAATCAGCCAAAATTTCAAATGGGTGATTCCGGGAATCGCAGTTTATAAAAGTGTTGTCATCAACGAAATTTTTGCAGACCCTGATTCTGTGCTCACCTCTATGCCAAATGCTGAATTTCTTGAATTGTATAATCGAGACACTTCAATTTATAATTTATTTGGGTGGACCGTTTCGGATGGAGGTTTAGTTTCCCAACTTCCGGCTTATTTTTTGAATCCCGGGTCTTACGTCATTTTGTGCCGAGAAGCTGACACCTCAAAACTATCTCCATTTGGCCCTGTGCTTGGTTTTTCTATGCCTACCCTTAACAATTCTGGAGATTTTTTGGGCATAAGAAATTATCAAAATTCGTTGGTAGATACAGTGCCCTACATTGACGATTGGTATCGCGATGTCAATAAAATGGGCGGAGGATGGTCACTTGAATTAATTGACCCCGACGATACATGCAAATTGGATTCAAATTGGATTGCCTCATCTGCCGTAGCAGGGGGAACACCCGGAATACAAAACAGCATAATGAGTACGCAACCCGATATTCTACCGCCGGTAATTATTTCTGCGCTTGTGCTAAATTCAAATACGCTCAGGCTTTGCTTTAATGAAAAAATGGACGGACAAATGTTGGTCAACCTTTCTTTATTTAATGTAACGCCAAGTGCCGGAACCTTGCTTTCTGCGAGTCCTCAAGCTAACCTAAATTGTACCGACCTTACTTTTAGCCTTCCATTTGATACCGGACAAGTGTACCAAATTACGGTTACCAATGCCAGAGACTGTGCCGGAAACATATCTGCAAACTTAATTCGTAATTTTGGAATGGGGGCTGAGGCGCTGCCCGGTCAAGTCGTGTTTACTGAAATTTTTCCTGACCCAAGTCCGAGAATCGGATTGCCTGAATTAGAATTTGTGGAAATTCACAATCCGACCTCTACTATTATTTCTCTCACAGGATGGAAAATCACAGACCGAGCCAGTACGCCAGCCATTCTCCCCGATATGGTAATGCTGCCCGGTGAATTTTCAATTCTTTGCCCTACTGCTTCTGAAGATTCTTTTCAATTGTTGGGTACAACGTATGGCATTTCGTCTTTTCCCTCGCTCAACAATACAGGGGATAGCCTTGAATTACTCAATGCCAATGACCAAATCATGGATCGCGTATATTATTCTGACGATTGGTACCTAGATGAAATTAAAAAGGATGGGGGATGGACACTCGAAAGGATTGACCCCAATTTTGTTTGTCCAAATGGTGAAAATTGGCGTGCTTCTAATCATGTGAAGGGTGGAACGCCCGGCCAGATCAATAGCATAAATGGAATTTTCACCGATACAAAAGCACCGACCACTACAAATGCAACGGTAAGTTCGGCGATCGAGGTAATTCTGCGGTTTTCGGAACCCATCGAGAATTCGACCTTGAGTAATCCGAGTAACTATTTTATCGATAATGGAATCGGTAATCCAATTTCTGCAACACCTGTTGGAAGCGATTTTAAAGCGGTAAGCCTAATTCTACCAAGCAGTCTGGATACCAATCGTGTTTATTTAGTTACGGTCAGCAATCTCACCGATTGCCCTGGAAATGCAATAGGAGTGCCGAAAGAAGCCATGTTTGGAATTCCGTTACCTGCAGTTTCAGGTGATATTTTAATTAATGAGATTTTATTTAATCCCCAAACCGGCGGTAGTGATTTTGTGGAATTGTATAATCAATCGGATAAAATTATTGACTTGGCAGACTTGCAGATTGGAGAAATTTATGAGGGTACCGATTCTGCTTTTAATTTAAAAAATCTGAGCGATGAGAGTTTGCTCTTTTTTCCTGCAATGCATCTGGCTTTTACAGCTGACAAAAATTATATTTTAAACACCTTCCTCCCGCCTTTCTCCAACAACATTCTTTCCCTTGCTTCTTTTCCAAGTTACGATGACACAGAAGGTGAATGCGTGGTTCAGCGTTTAAACGGAAATAGAATAGACCATTTCTCCTATTTAGACGATTACCATTATGGAGATTTAGACGACGATGAGGGTGTTTCGCTTGAGCGAATCAGTTGGGACCGACCGACTCAAGAACCCGGAAATTGGCATTCGGCTGCAAGTACCGTAAGATATGGCACACCGGGATATTTGAATTCACAGTGGGTAGATGGGGCAAGTGGAAATAGTAATGTTTGGCTAGACCCTGCTACTTTTTCGCCCGACAACGATGGGTTAAATGATGTGGTGCACATTCGTTATAAATTTTCGGAACCCGGCAACAACCTTAGGTTTTCTGCCTTCGATAATCAAGGCAGGTTTGTAAAAAACATTGCCTTGAATATTTTGGCTGGCACAGAAGAGGGTGCTGTAACTTGGGATGGAATCAATGAGGATGGCAAAAGAAGTGATACCGGAATTTATGTGATTCTGGTAGAGGTTTCTAATATCAACTCTGGGAAAACTGAAAAAATAAAACTTGGACTGGTGTTGGCACAGAAATTTTAAGGTGCTGAATTCAATTTTTTATCACTTGCCTTCCTAACCTTCTGGAATACCAGGTGTAAGGCAAAATTCTTGCAATTCGGGTAAAGATTTGGTTAATGAGCCCAGGGATTACAAATCTTTTTTTCGCTAATAGCCCTGCAACTCCAATTTTCGCAACTTGATGAGGCTCCATTGCGCTCAGGCGACTTAATAATCCTGCCTTTTCGATTCTGCTAATGACTTCTTGTCTGGTTCTAACCCCACCAGGGCAAAGGCAAGTAACGGAAACTCCTGTGCCCTCAACCTCAAGAGAAAGTGCCCGACTAAAGAAATGAATATAGGCCTTTGAAGCAGAATAGGGTGTTTTAAAGGGAACCGGCATTAAGCCTGCAGTGGAGCCAAGCGTTAAAATATATCCCTTGCCTCTCGCTTTAAGTTGAGGTAAAAAATAACAACAAAGCAAGGCTGCAGCATTTACATTTACCGAAATCATGGCTTGCGTAAATTCAACAGGAGCCTCCTCAATTTTACCAAGGGTACCAAAACCTGCATTATTAATTAAGGCCTCAACGTCGAGTTGAAGGTCAACGGCCCATTCCCAAACCTTTTTAGGGCCATCAGGCTGGGCCAAATCAACTTCAAGAAAAACAACCTTTCTATTTGAGGAATTTTGCAATTCCAAGGCAACCGAGGCTAAAGACTCTCCGGGTAAAGAAATTAAAGCAAGGTCATATCCCTTAGAGGCTAACTCTTTGGCTAAGGCTTTTCCAATTCCTTTGCTGGCACCGGTAACTAAGGCGTAAGCCATGATGTTAATTGAAATTCAGACTATTTACCAAAATTTAAGGGGATAGAATAGGTTCCCAAAGGTAATTTTTTCTACTTGATTCGAATCATTCAATTTATGCATTGAGAATCTGGAATGTATTAACCGAATGCTATTGGAAACGAAAACAAAAAATCTAAGCACAAATCTCTTCCAAAATTACGGCTGAATTTAATAGTCAATAAAACTCAAAACAATGTCTAAAATCAGGTTTTAGGGTCTGATAACGCAGATTTCCATGGTGAAATTCACTTCCTGTAAAGATACGAAATAAAAAAAAGTGCCCTAGTCAATTAATCTAGGGTCTTGTGCCATTCAATGGTTTTTGTGACCGCCTCTGTAAAGGGCGTGATTTCATAACCCAATTCCTCTATCGCCTTTTGGGAAGAAAGGTTGTAACTATAAAAGAAACGATATGTGTATTCTGGAGTGATTAAAGGCCTTCTTCCGGTCACACCTGAATAAAAAGAGTTCAATTTTCCGAAAAAGTAAAGCAGGGAAAACGGAATTTTAAATTGCTTGTATTTTTTACCGGAAACCTCTGCGACCACTTTAAAAAATTCTGAAAATTTCAAATTTTCCCCTCCCAATAAATAACGTGAACCCGGCATACCCTTACTCATTGCTAATAAATGCCCTTGAACTTGGTCATCAATAAAAACGTAATTACCGGATTCGTTTCCCGTACCGGGCATAAATCTTAATTTTCCCTTTATATAACTTCGTATCGCATTTGCGTAACCGTTGCTAATATCAACTGAACCCGGCCCGAAAACACGAGAAGGGTAAACAACAACCACTTCCAATCCCTTTGAATTGTAATTCAAGGCATTCCTTTCAGAAACGTACTTCGATATTTCATAATCATTCATAAAAGGACTATGTCGCAAACTATCTTCATTTCTAAGTTCCTCCCCTCGTGAACTCCCCAATGTACCGGCTGTTGAAGTGAATACTACTTTTTTGATTCCCACTTCCAAAGCGGCACGACAAATATTGTCTGTGCCCATCACATTCACATGATAAAAATCTCTTTTATCTTTTGCCCATAAATCAACGTAGGATGC
>JAYSVQ010000107.1:0-2447 GCA_043718485.1 Bacteroidota bacterium | reverse complement strand
GCCTTAATAGTTCTTTTAATGCTGAACTGCTGTATTTGATTTTCGGGTTTTTTAATTGCGCTAATCTTTGTCCTGGTTTAAAAACAAACTCCTGATTTGAGTTTTTGAGATCGTGACAGAGGTTACATAGTATCTTTTCTATCTGTAATTCTTTTTCATCAATAATGAAATGTAAATTCTTCCGGGAGGTTTTTATAAAATGCTGAACAATTGAAGAAATATTTTTCTCTATCCCTGCCTTTATGAGAATAGAATTGAGATATTTTTCAGGCGTTTGAAGCATTTTACAGAATAGTTAAAACTCGGCTAGGCCCAATACATTTCTATTCAAGAGCAAATAAATAAGTCCTCCTAAAAATTGGCCGGGCTGAGTTGGCATTAGCGAGTTGGTTATTGATCTTCAAAAACCCTAAATTATTTCCGTGAAGTAAGTAATTGAAAATTAATCAGTTGGGTTAGCCGAAGATACCGAATGGGTTAATTTTGGATGATTGACTTCCAAAGATAACAAAATGCAGCAAAAAGGGAATAAAATTCATTTGAGGCAGGACGACCTGCTTTTGCCATACTATTCAAGCTAATTTTGTGATTTACCCATGATTCAATCAGGAAAAATTTTTATTAGTGACCGTATCAAGAATCCGGGATTACAAGATTTCTTTCACAAAACTCTCGAAGGCTTTCAAAATGAACTTCAACATTTGGCCGATATGTGGTACAATTTTCCATTCAAGGGAATTCCAGGAGAAAATGAAGTCTTTGCATTAATTGAAAGGAGTTTTGTTGGGCTTTTCAATAATTCCGTAGTAAGAAATTTTCCGATTGATGCAGTTCTTCAGGAGTATTCGATTGATTGTGGAAACAAAAAATACAAGAGGGCGGATTATCTTGTAAAACATTTTTACAGGGGCGAGGAATTAAATATCCTTTTCGAAGCAAAGCAACGCGCCTATGACGGAAAATCATATTCTGAAAATGAAATCAAAGAATTTCTCAAACCATTCATTGAACAAGCAAAAAGTTATTACGAAGTAGAAAAGCAATATATCAAAGGTCAAACCTGGGTTGCATCCCTCGTTTTTGAATGGGTTCGTTATCCTGAATTGGTAGAAAAGGTTCACAAATATGATGAGGAGGAAGATGATGGGGTTACAGATTTTTATTGTTTTTTCCATACAGAACAAAGCGGATTGATGGTTTATGGCAATCTCAATGCAGTAAAAAGCTGAAATTCCATGCAATTAATCATGAATTCCAAATTCTTTGCGTTCCCGGTGCGTTCTACGTTAAATCGAGGTTAAGAGAGGTCTTTTTGGAGCGTGCCCGGAGCGTTCGTGGTAACTTCCTGGCTGAAAAAGGTTAGGTTTAATGCGTTCCTGGTAGCATCGAGGTAAAGAGCAAATCTTCCTGATTGCATCCTCCATCAACGCGAACTGTTCTTGGGAACTTCGTGGTAAAAGCAAAACCAGCCTGTATTCTTCTTGCAACCTTCGAAGTAAAAACCAAGCCCTACCTATTTGCCATCTGGTAAGACTGAAATCTTCCTGCGTTCATCGAATTACAAGTCAAAACGTTCTGATGAATTCCAGATAGGAGAAAATTTTGCATGGTATCTACAGGATTGAAGGCAAAGCCTTCCTCGTTGCTTTGAGGGTGACAAAAAACTTCGCGAGTTCTTCGAGATAAAGATAAATTTATTCGAAGAAATTTCTGGATTTGACCGCAGGGTCCGATTCTCGCGCAGCATTTTAAATGGAATCATGACAAAATTGGTTTCAGATCCACTCCGAAAGCCCTGCCATTTTGTCGTAAAATAATTTTAATCCTCTCTTCCTTACCGAAGTTATTACAATTTATTTCAATTTTGTTTTGCGTATAAATTATTGATATTCAACAATTTAATTCTATTTTAAGGGACGGAAAAATCCTTCCACAAGCATTTTTGCTAAAATTATTTTTCATTATTACCAAAAATTGCTAATTTACGGCACAAATATTGTGCTTTAATGTCAATAAAATGAAGAAAAAGATTGATCTCGTACCCTTTGCAGGCGCAAATAGCCTGATGAAAGGTCTTGAACTCTATGAGTTTCTCTCGGAGCAGATGTTTCTGCGCCCAGAAATTGGCCTGTCCAGCAGGGAAATGAATTCCTGGGAGAAGGAAGGTTTAATAGAGAACCGCCGGGGTGAGGAACAACGCTGGCGCAGGTTCGACTTTATCGAGTTCGTTTGGTTGAGGCTGGTTATGCAAATGCGTGAGATCGGGTTGCCAATCGAAACGATAAGGAAGGCAAAAGGATGGATCATGGAGCAAATTCCCCTTTTCGACCTAATGACTTTGGTAACTGCAATACCGCAAGTGGTTGAGGAAGTATTGAAAAACGCGGATAAAGAGGATTTACCAGAATTGAAGAAATTTTTGAATGCGAAGGACTGGAAAAAGGTGT
>JAYSVQ010000106.1:0-7117 GCA_043718485.1 Bacteroidota bacterium | reverse complement strand
GGGATATTCTCAAATAAGCCTTAAGGATGCATTTGAAGACCACAAAAAAGACCTTGAGGCCTTCTTTGGAATTCACATAAAAAGGGAAACCTTAAAAGGCGCACTTGTTGACCTTGCTTGGAAAAAGGCGGATGGTCATTATTCACCCAGCCAGTTACCCGATTACATACAACGTCAGATAATAAAGAATGACGAATATGAGTACCGGGAAGTTGCCTAATTGAGAATGACTGAAGAAACCTATGCAGGTGATGTACTAATCAAATTGATTGGTCCTTTTAGCGATATTCAAGCCCTTACAACCTATGATGGCTTCCAAGTGGCTTTATTGTCAGATAGCACTACAATTAGGTTGCCTGCCCTCGGACAAAGAATTAATTATGAGACATTGTGGACGATTGCCGAGGTGAAACTTTGTGCTTCTAATTGGGATTTCGAATACTTCATGGGAGAACTTGACAAGCCAAATGACAGGCAAACCTAAAAAACCAAATCAACTCAAACGAGGCGAATACGACAAGCCACTCCAAGTGAAAGGTTCTTTTATGGACGTTGTAAAGGCAGCCGTAAAAGACGCTGAGAAGAAAACACCCAAGAAAAAGGCTTAAAAAGGGCTTTTATTAGGTCGGGCAATAACTTTTTGCTGCGTCTAAATGGGTTTAGATACCCAAGAAAAACCTCCAATTCGTACCTTTACCCCTTCCCATGCAAAACCCATTCAAAATAGGCGACCAAAAGGTCTATGAATCTCTGGTCACAGATGATAAGCTTGCCCGCTTTGATGCGGGCCTGGTTCACCCTGTGTATTCGACTTTTGCCTTGGGAAAGGATGCTGAATGGGCCTGTCGCTTGTTTGTGCTTGAAATGAAAGAAGCGGGCGAAGAAGGCATTGGTTCTTACCTGTTCATCGAGCACCTTTCCCCTGCCCTTTTGGGTAGCACGGTTAAAATCACCGCAAGGTTGGAGGAAGTAAAGGGCAACGAAATCATGTGTACTTTTGAGGCCTCTTGCGGCGAACGATTGATTGCCAAAGGTAAAACCGGTCAAAAGATCATTCGTAAAGACCGATTCGAAGCACTTCTGGAAAGCCTAAAATAAAACAACGAACCTAAACATGGCAGCAAATTCAACACGGGTGGTCATTGTGGCCTTTGTAATAAATCTGGTTATAACCATTGCCAAGTTTATTGCGTGGTTTTTTACCGGTTCTACCTCCATGCTTGCCGAAGGCTTTCACTCGATTGCCGATACCGGCAATCAAATCTTTCTCTATTTGGGATTGAAAAAAGCCGAGAAACCGGCTGACAAAAAGCACCCCTTTGGCTATGGAAACGAGGAATATTTTTGGGCTTTTTTGGTCGCCTTGCTCATTTTTTTGGTGGGGGCAATCTTTGCGATTTATGAAGGCATTCACAAACTCATGCATCCCGAAGCGATTGAGAATGGATACGTGAATGTGATTTTACTGGCTGTAGCGGTTTTATTGGAGGCCTATTCGGCCTTCGTAGCAACTACTGAATTCAAAAAAGCAAAGGGCGCAATGCCCTTTTTCAAATATGTGCGCACAAGCAAAAACCAGATTTTGATTACCGTTTTGTTTGAGGATTACGCAGCCCTTGTAGGTTTAATGATTGCCTTGGTGGGAAATGTGGTGAGTTTACTCACCCAAAATCCCATTTACGACTCTATTTCTTCGATTGTAATTGGGGTCTTGCTTGCCTGCATCGCCGGGTTCCTTTATTTCGAGGCGAAAAGCCTTTTGCTTGGCGAGGCGGCATCAGAAGAGGATTTAGTGAAAATTGAAGCGGTTTTCAACCGCCATCCCGATGTGGTAAGAGCCAACGAAATTCTCACCCTACACTTCGGTTCCAACCAAATGTTGATTAATGCGCATGTTCGTTTTAAAGAAGGTATTAGCGTTGAGCAGGTTGAGATAATTATTGACCAAATCGAGGTTGAAATCGCTAAAGAAATCCCATCCGCTTTCAAGATTTTTATTGAAACTCACCAAAAAGATAAGGTAGGCAAAATCAGAAAGGATTGATTTTATCAGCTAATTCCTTGGCTTTCCTGTATTTTTACCTCACCCATTTCAAATGCCTCAAAAAAATCCCACCATTCAGAACCGTAAAGCCCGACATGAGTTTCAATTCATCGAGACTTATATTGCCGGTTTGGTTTTGAAGGGAACCGAGGTAAAATCAATTCGTGAAGGACAGGTCCAATACGGTGATTCTTTTTGCTATTTTCAGAATGGAGAGCTTTTCATTAAAGGGCTGCAAATCTCTGCCTTCAGTCACGGTAACTTGCACAACACCGACCCTGTGCGTGACCGAAAATTGTTGCTGTCTGCAATGGATTTAAAACGCCTGAAGGAGAAGGCAGAACAAAAAGGATTGACCCTGATTCCGGTAAAAATCTTTTTCAATGAGCGCAATTTTGCCAAAATTGAAATCGCTTTGGCTAAAGGCAAAAAGATGTATGACAAACGCCAGGACCTGAAAAGCCGTGATATGAAGCGGGAAATCGAACGGGAATAATCGAGGGCACCTCAAGCCAATCGGCTAAACCGCTTGCCCGGCAAAGGCTTAACCGCCCCTTTAAATTCTAAGGCCAATAAAAGTGAAAGCAATCGCGAGGGCCCAATGCCGGTTCCATTTCCGATTTGATCTACCTCTGCATCGCCAGCCTCCAAAAAATGCAGAATTTTCCACTCCTCATCCTCAAATATCATCTCGAGTTGTTTAGGCTTTTTTGGCTTTTGGGGAATGGTTTCAAGGCTGAAATTAAGCGCCTCAAGCACATCATCAATTGAGGTGAGCAAACGAGCCGCACCTTCTTGAATCAGTTGGTGACATCCCGCTGAAAAAGGATTGTTAATTAAGCCCGGCACGGCAAACACCTCCCGACCCTGCTCAAGGGCAAATCGGGCAGTGATAAGTGCACCCCCTGTGCTTCCCGCTTCAACCACAATCGTGGCTTGACTCAAACCCGAAATAATTCGGTTTCTCGCCGGGAAATTCCCGGCATCGGGTTTCACACCCGAAAGCAACTCAGAAACCAAAAGCCCGGACGAGCCCATTTCTTCTGCTGTTTCGCGATGCTCAGGCGGATAAATTCGGTCCAAGCCATGCCCCAAAACGGCAACCGTACAACCTTTTGCAGACAAACAAGCCCGATGGGCCGAAATATCGATGCCGTAGGCCAATCCGCTTACTACGCAAATTCCCTTATCGGCCAAGCCAATCGCTAATTCTGCGGCCATTTCAAGTCCGTAATTTGTGGGTGAACGTGTGCCCACAATCGCCACCTGAGGCCGGGAATCAAGTTTATAGTCGCCTTTCACAAACAAAACCAAAGGTGCATCCCCAAAACTTGCTAATGAGTTCGGATACTCCTTATCCATCCAGCCAAGCGGTCGAATGCCCATTCGCTCACAATATTTAAGCTCATTTTCAGCCTTGCCAAGGGTTGAGGATTTGAGAATAATATCCGCTGTTTTTTCACCCACACCGGGAACCTGCATCAGTTTGGCCTTAGAGGCGGTAAATACGGCTTCCGGGCTACCCAACCCGGCAATGAGGTTGCGAATGGTGATTGGGCCCACGTTTTCAATTAAAGCAAGTGCGATCAGGCTTAAGGGTTCTTTCATTGTGGAAATAAAGGCTTACAAGTATCTTGCGAAATTAATCAACCCTTCATGAAAAGGATAAGCCTCGGCATAATTTTTATCTCGTTTTTTTTAACACTGTTTTCCCAGACCCCCTATACCGGTGTCTATCAAAGCGGAGCAAATCCCCATTATTGGAAAAACCGAAAGCCTTTTGCGGGCTATTGGCAACAAGATGTTGCCTATACCATCAAAGTGAAACTCGATACTACGCGGAATTGCTTTGGCGGCAACCTTTATGTCAATTACACAAATAACTCCCCTGACACCCTAAACACACTCTGGTTTCACCTGTACCAAAATGCCTATCAACCCGAAAGCTATTTGGAAAAAGTGGCGCATGAAAACCGACTGCAACCGAATTACGGCCCCATTCAAAAAGAGAAAAAAGGCACGCTGGTTTCAGATGTTAAATGCGATGGATTGACTTCCACTTTTGAAATCGACAATACCTTGATGAAAGTCGTGCTCGCCAATCCCTTACTTCCCGGTAAACACCTAAACGTTTCAATTCAATTTGAGACTTTCATTGATCCCAACGGTTTACGGCACCGCACCAAAGCCATGAAAGAAACCATTCAACGTGAAGATGGAACAAGCTATGAAGTTACACACTACAACGTAGTTCTTTGGTACCCCAGAATGGTGGTGTATGATATGAAGCGCCGTTGGAATCTTGATCAACATATCGGCAAGGAATTTTATGGAGATTTTGGTTCTTTCGATGTGGAAATTACCACCCCGGGTGAATACATTCTCGACGGAACAGGCGTGCTACAAAATGCAAATGAAGTGTTGCCGGGCCACATTCGCTCCCAACTCGATATTTCCCGATTCAAAGACAAAAAATGGGATGAACCTGCAAGCGAAATCATCGCACAAGGGGGCCCGGAAAAAACATGGAAACTCAAAGCCGTAAACGTGCATGATTTTGGCTTTACCGCAGACCCAACCTACCGAATCGGTGAGGTCGAGTGGAATGGGATTCGTGCGATTTCTATGGCCAGAGAAAGGCACGCCTCAGGCTGGCAAAATGCAGCCGATTTTGCCATGTCAATTATCAAAACCTACTCCACCGATTTTGGAATGTATATATGGCCAAAAATTATTGTCGCAGATGCAGACGATGGCATGGAATACCCCATGATGACCCTCGATGGCGGACGATCTCCCTCCTATTATGGCCTTCTCGCACATGAAATCGGACATATGTGGTTTTATGGAATGGTCGGCAGTAATGAAACCTACCGCGCCTTTATGGACGAAGGTTTCACGCAATTTCTTACCGGATGGTGCATGAAGAAATTAGTCGGGGATGTGAAAGCCGACAAAAAAGGAAAAATCATTTTGCAACAAGAATACGTGGCCTGTTATCTAAATTATTTGATGGATGCAAGAGAGGGTTATGACGGTCACCTCAATACCCACTCAAATGATTTTCATAATGCCATGCGCCATGAAAATGGATACAGAAGTGTGTATCGAAAAACCGCAACCATGCTCTACAATTTGCAATACGTTTTGGGGAATGATGTTTTTCAAAAAGCCATGAAAAATTACTTTTCAAAATGGTATTGTGCCCATCCCTACCCTGAAGATTTCAGGCAAGCCATTTCAGAATCTGCCAAAACCGATCTCGCTTGGTTTTTTGACCAATGGCTCGAAACCGACAAACGTTTAGACTATGGTATTTGCAAGGTGAAAAAGAAAAATGGCGGCAAATCAGTTGAAATAAAAATCAAGCGGAAAGAAGATATGCAAATGCCCTTGGATTTGAATATTAAACTCAAAAATGGTGACTCCCTCAACTATCTTATTCCCAATACTGCATACCGCAAATCAGAACCCGGCCTTAATATCTTACCGCAATGGACAGGTTGGAGCGAATTTCAACGCAGCTATACTGCCAAAATTGAACTGCCCGATGCGTTTAAAACTGCAACGATAGACCCCTCTCTTCGCTTGGGCGATATTTATCGGCTCGACAATACATCTGGCTGTCCGAAACATAGATTTCTTTTTTCGCTGTATCCGAAACAGGCCTCTCGCTTTATTCTCTCCGATAAATATTATGTGAATGTAAGGCCCAATATCTGGTGGAATGCCTACAGTGGCCTTCAATTAGGTGCAAGCATCTCAGGTGATTATGCCCAATTTTATGGCAAAACTTTTTTCGGTGTTTGGTACAGCTCTGGCATTGGCAATGACATCACCTACAATGATACCCTCCTTGCCTTGTATGCAAATGATTACCATAAGCTTAATTACAGCTTTACATACCAAACGCCGCTTCAAAAATTGAATCGGAATGCAGAACTGAACCTAAGAACGGCTTTTCGTGATGGCCTGTGGCTAAACGAAATTGGCTTCTCTCAGAAAAACGCAATCGGTCGTAAAAACAATCCCCGTTATTCTGCCTTTTCCGGAGCGATTAAATTCATGCAACGTAACCTTACGCAATATAATAATTACCTCATCTACCCCAATCAGTGGAATACTGGTCCTTTGCACATGTATGCTAAACTCGGCTTTGAGAAAGGCTATCCTGTTGTGGGTGGAAACGGGAAATTAAAAACCGAAATCAGAAGTGGTGGTGCCGGAAATACCGGAGCCTATATGCTTGCGCAAGTAGAATCGAATTACAACATCGAATGGAAAAAGTTTGTCATTAAATACCGAGCCTTCGCACGCTACACCGAGGGAAACATTCCGATTGAATCTGCGCTATATCTCGCCGGAGGCTCACCTGAGGAAATGTATGACAGCGAATTTTACCGCGCCCGCGGCTTCTTTCCCGATGCCCTGTTGGAAAATAATCTCGGACAAGAAACCAGCAACCTTCATTTCGGGGGCGGACTCAATTTACGGGGTTATACCGGCTACCTCGCCGAATTCGACAATCGTTTTCCTGCTTGGTTTGGCAATTCAGGCGCAAGTATGAACCTCGAAATTGAATTTGACAGGTGGGTGCCTTTCAGGCCCAAAAGCCTCTCCCAAACTTTCAATTTCGATTCCTATCTTTTTGCAGACGCAGGCTTCTTAGCCCAAACCCAATCCAAAGTCAATGGCCTCGATGAACTTTCCATTCAAAAATTGCGCATGGATGCGGGTCTGGGTTTTGCGCTTCATATTTCAGAGCCTCATTTTCTTCCAAATGGGCCGCTCACCCTTCGCTTAGATTTGCCCTTTTGGTTAAATCGTCCACCCTATCTCGAAAATTTTATGGCACCCAGATGGGTCTTCGCAATCGGCAGGGCCTTTTAGTTCGCATCCCTTATATTTACCATTCCATTCACAAAAAATATGAAAACTGCTATTCTTTATCCCGGACAAGGCGCTCAATTCTCAGGAATGGGAAAAGATTTATTTGAAAGTTCAGACATGGCAAAGGCAATGTTTGCAGAAGCCGATGCCATTCTCGGTTTCGATATTTCTACCATCATGTTT
>JAYSVQ010000105.1:0-7134 GCA_043718485.1 Bacteroidota bacterium | reverse complement strand
TGTGAAAGGACGAGGGGCCGGGTGTTCCAACCCTGGTTCCCGTCCCTTCACACCCGTCCCCTGAGCGAATCTTCGATTCGCGGAAAGGGGGGGATTCGAACCCCCGTTGCCCCTTTCAGAGCAAACCCGCTTTCCAGGCGAGCGCATTCAACCACTCTGCCACCTTTCCGTAATTAATCCGACCCCACTTTTTTCGTTTTTATTTCCATCTCCCACTTCCATCATTCAGTCCACTGCGGCGGACCACCTTTCCCTATTTCAATCTCCTCGTTCGAACCCCGTTGCCCCTTTCAGAGCAAACCCGTTTTTCTAGAAGGTGCATTCAATCCGCCACGGCGGACCACCTTTCCGTATTTTGTTTCCATCTCCTCGATTCCATTATTCAGTCCGCCGCGGCGGACCAACTTTCCGAATAGTATCGGTTTAAATTTAAAGACGTCCTTTAAAAACACTCCTGACACGCCTAAAGTGCAGGGCGTTTTTTTAGGGACTGCAAATGTAGCTAGTTTAGGTCATTTCCCAAAGGGCAAAAAAAGGCCGTTCCCCGGATTGGAGAACGGCCAATATTCAGATTGAGTGAAAAATTAAACCGGAAGGCTGGTTTGGATTTGCGCTAAGCCTGATTTTACATCCGATACATAAAGCTTACACAATCTTAATGTGTCGTAATTGAGGCCCAAAACTTCAAATGCTTCTTTTAGTTTGGGTTGGCTTACTGAGCGAAAATACTCTGCGCCTTTATACAGGTCTTTACTATTCAATTGCTTTTCAATCATAGGCCTGATATCGATTTCACCAGCAATGTGCAAGCACTCTAAATGCGATTGAATCGTACTTTCCTTGAGTTGACGGTAAACCGCCATTTCTTTTACCGCCAGTCCACGCTGAAATAAAGCTTTCGTCATTTGGTAGGAATCACATTTAGCTGCCTTAATTTTCTCACTCAGGTAAAACACAGCGCGCTCTTCCTCTACTTTTTTAAGCGTCGTCAAAATTGCAGCACCGTATTTTTCTGCTTTTGAAATTCCGATTCCCGGCAAAACCTGCAATTCATTAAATGTGGCCGGTTTCTCTTTCAAAATAAAAAGTAAGCTGAATTCCGCAAGAATTCTATAAGAAGGCAAATTTTGGTCGTCAGCAATTCTTTTTCTGAGGGCTCGTAATTTTGAAAGCAACACCAAATCGTAACGCGGGGTAACAAGGTCTTTTGCTTCCATTTCAAAACCGGAAGGTGAGTCAAGAAAAGCCCTGCCGATTGGCGTTGTTTCAAAGGTGTTATATACCTTGTTTACATTGATAATTAAGCCATCTTGATACATCTGTAAAAGGATGTTTCGAATGGAATCCCATTTGCGGTGCTTAAGTGCACCATACGTTTCCAGCACCTGATGCTCAGGTTTAAGATAACTGTGTTCATCACGACCCTGCACTACTGCAGAGAGGTAACTCAGGCCGTAGGGCCGCTCTAGCATGATCATTGTTTTTAAGATGTCGCACACCTCGCGGGTTAGATCTACTTTCGCCGCAGATTCGAAGGCAAGACTGCCATTCGTTCTTTTTGTTGTTTTCATAAAAAAAGGTTTAAATGAATATTAGGGTACAAACATCAGGGCATCCGAAATTCAAACAATGGAAAAAAAAATTAAGATTTCGGGTTAACAATTCCTGAATTCATCCCTTTCATTCTTCAAAATAAATACGGCAACTTCCTGATAATCTATTGTTTATGAAATGGAAATGTAGTAAGGCATGGTAACCGAAAGCAAGGCTTATTTGAATTATATCTCACCTAAAAATAAAACAGAAGGGCCCAAATGGGCCCTTCAATACTCTCGTTCAAAACAAAACTTGAGAAAAATTTATCTCGAAAAGGAATAAAAGCCTCGGCTTCCATCCGGATGAACACCTTCAATCAATACAGCGCTTTTACTGTCCTTTAAAATCTCTTCTGCTGTTACAGATTCATCTACTGCTTTGCGATTCACTTTTGTGATGATGAATCCTTTTTCCACGCCAATTTCACGAAGTAACCCTTCTCTCACTTCTGTTACTTTTAATCCATACTTAATTCCAAGCTTTGTTTTTTCCAGTGCAGTGAGGGGACTTAAATCTGCGCCCAATTCACTTGAAAAACCCTTGAAGTTTTCGGGTTTACTTTCAGCTATTTCCGGCGCTTGGGTACTCGCTATTTCTTTCAATACAACCGAAATTTGTTTCTCTTCTCCATTCCTTAAAACACGAACCTGCACATTATCTCCGGGTCTGAATTGCCCAATAATTTCTTGCAACTCAGATGTGTTTTTTACAGCAATTTCATTCACCATTACAACGACATCTCCGGTTTGAATACCGGCCTCTTCTGCAGCGCCACCGGGAATAATGCCATTTACATAAACACCTTGATGAACGCCTAAGCCTCTTGCCTCAGCCAGGTTTGCATCTATATCGCGAATGTTAATTCCTATAATTCCTCTTTTTACTTTTCCATGTTTCTTCAAATCCTCCATCACCTTGTTCACCAAATTTGCAGGAATTGCAAAAGAATAACCTTCATATCTTCCGGTTTCAGAAGCGATTGCGGTATTAATTCCTATCACTTCGCCTTTTGCGTTAATGAGTGCGCCTCCGCTGTTTCCCGGATTTACCGCAGCATCAGTTTGAATGAAAGACTCGATTCTATAATCCCCGGCAAGTATATTTAAGCTACGTCCCTTTGCGCTCACAATTCCCGCCGTTACCGTTGAGGTTAGATTAAAGGGATTGCCTACAGCCAACACCCATTCGCCGACAGAAATTTGATCGCTATTTCCAAAACTTAAAAAGGGTAACCGTTGCTCCTCAATTTTTAATAAGGCAAGGTCAGTAGAAGGGTCTTTTCCAACAACCGTTGCCGGATAGGTGTGATTGTCGTACATGGTAATTTCTACTCTTTCTGCATCCTTAACCACATGGTAGTTGGTTGAAATATATCCATCCGCAGAAATTATTACGCCCGAACCCGCAGCTTGCTTTTCTAATTGAGGGCTACCAAAAAAATCAGGAAACCAAGGATTTGATGGCTTTGCACTCGAGCTTGCTTGACTTGGAAAATAAGATTTCACATGCACCACCGCAGGCAAGGCCAAGGCTGATGCGCCAATGAAATCTGGGTAGGCCAAGGCAGCACTGCCGTTCATGCTGATGAGCTGAGCGCGGCTTACCTCTAATGGACTCCAATATCGGTCTTTAGAAAAATATTTTTGAACGCTAACACCGGTAATTGCGCCGATGGCCGCTACCAGAAAAATGGCAACATACTTTTTCATACGTTTCTAAATCTAATGAATGATGTTTTTTTAACGAAGTTAATCGTCTTTGGTTTCAAGAAAATGAAAACGATTGAAACCGCCTTAGGGTATTGGGCGGTCAAAAAAAATTCTAATGAATTGAAAATCAGCGCGAAATGTTTACAAATTTAAAAAAGGAAAGTCTTTTTTTGCCTTTTCATAATCCTCCATCTGCCCAATATCAATCCAATAATCTAAAAGGGGAAAGGCCGAGACTTTATGGCCGGCCATTCTGGCCTTTTCAATTAGGTCAACGGCATCAAAAGCAGAATCAGCAGGAATTAAATCCAACACACTCTTTTTCAAGAAATAAATTCCGGTGTTGATATAATAGGTGAAGGTTGGTTTTTCCCTTGTGCTTTCAATGGTTTGGTGCTCAGAAATTTCAAAAATACCGTAGGGTAAATTCACACGATACGGGATTACCGCAACCGCCATGTCTGCATCTTCCTTAATAAAAAAGAGATAAAAAGATTCAAAATTAATGGTAGTAAGCAGGTCCCCATTCAAAATGAGAATATCTTCGTACTTAAAATTCTTTTTATCAGCCGCCCCACCAATTGTACCTAAAGGAGATTTTTCAAATAGATAGGAAATCGATATTCCTTCTTTTTTTCCATCCCCGAATTCTTTTTCTATTTTTTCTCCCTGAAAATTTACCACAAAAGTGAAATCTCGGGCACCTGCCTTTATGAGACGCTCTAAAGAATGTCTTACAATTGGCTTTTCCCCCACCGGAAGCAGGGGCTTTGGCAATTCATCGGTCAGGGGCTTTAATCGCTCGCCTTTGCCCCCGGCCATGATAATTACCTCAAAGGGCAAAACAGCTCCATTTAGGCCTTTTTCAGCCTTTTTTAGAGGAATTGGGTCTATTTTTGAAAAATTATCGGGCGAAAGCATGCTTAAAAACCAAAGCAAAGATAATTAAAAAGGCTTCATTCTCACGAAGGCATTGGCCAAGCTTGGGGTATCTTTGCCTTTCATTTATGTTTCAAATCGATAAAAAAGAATCCGCCAGACTGGAGCGCGCAGTTTTGGTGGGTGCAACCGGAAGAGGGGTTAGGGAAGAAAAGTCCAGAGAATATTTAGACGAATTGGCCCTACTCACCCGAACAGCGGGCGCTGAAGTGCTTTGCCAATTTTACCAAAAGCTCGATCGGGTTGACCCGCGCACCTATGTTGGCAGTGGAAAGCTAAACGAAATCGCCGCCTTTATTAAAGAAAATGAAGTAGAATTAATTGTTTTTGATGATGACCTCTCGCCTTCACAATTAAGAAATATTGAAGAAGTCGTTGAAACAAAGGTCATGGATCGCAGCGGAATTATCCTTCACATTTTTGTTGAGCGCGCAAGAACCGCACAAGCAAAAGCGCAAGTTGAATTGGCTCAATTACAATATTTGTTGCCTCGCCTAACCGGACTATGGACCCACCATTCTCGGCAAAAAGGAGGTATAGGAATGAAGGGTGCAGGCGAAAAGGAAATCGAAACGGATAAAAGAATGATTCGCCGAAAAATCGATTTGTTGAAAGAGGACCTCATAAAAATCGAAAAACAAGGCTTAACCCGCAGAAAAGGAAGAGAGCAACTGATTCGCGTTTCGCTGGTGGGTTACACAAACGCAGGAAAATCTACTTTGATGAATGCCCTTTCGAAATCTGACGTGCTTGCTGAAAATAAATTATTTGCCACGCTCGACACCACAGTACGAAAAGTGGTTGTTGATCAAGTGCCTTTTTTATTATCAGACACGGTTGGGTTTATTCGCAAGCTACCGCATGACTTAATTGAGTCCTTTAAAAGCACCCTCGAAGAGGTAAGAGAGGCAGATTTGCTTTTACACGTGATAGATGTAACCCACGCAGGTTTTAATGAACACATGCAGGTTGTGAGCGAAACCTTAGCTGAAATTGGGGCAGCAGACAAAAAAATGATTCTCGTTTTTAATAAGGTGGATGCATTAAGCGAAAACGATTTTGAAAATCTAAAAGAAACCTGGGGCGGCAAAGTCGATACCTTTTCTGTTTTTATTTCTGCACGAAACCGAGATAATTTGGCCGAATTGAGAGATTTGGTGGTCAAGGAAACCCGAAAATTGTATCGCTTGCGCTATCCTTACAAAAACAAAGACGAGGAACCTTGGTTTTATACCGAATACGATGCAGAAATGAATCCCATAAAGGAAGATTGAGCAATCCCCCTTCCTTCTAAATTTTATTGTAAATTGTTTTCCATGGCAGAAGAAATCATAAATAAAGTCGCCCAAAGCGGAATCATAACCCTCGATTTAGCCGATTTCTCTCCGGTGGGTGATAGAATTGCCATCGACTTAGCCCCTCGTTTGCACATGGGAATGGTCTTGCGCGAAAAAGATTTTAGGGAGTACATAAAAACCGAAAATTGGAGCGCCTTCAAAGAAAAACACGTGGCTATTTTTTGTTCGGTAGAAGCCATTATTCCGGTTTGGGCCTATATGTTATTGGCTTCTGCCCTACAACCTTTTGCTGCAACAATCGTATTCGGCAATCTGGAAATGCTAGAAATTGAACTTTTTCGCCAAAAAATGGAGCAAAATTTAAATATCGAAAATCTTGCCGGCAAAAAGGTGGTGATAAAAGGATGCGGAGACGTAAAAATTCCGGATGCCGTTTTTGTGTTGGCCACCACCAAAATCAGAGCAGTTGCAGATAAAATCATGTATGGTGAGCCTTGTTCCATGGTTCCTGTATTCAAAAGGTGAGCATTGCACCATTCTTTGTAAATTCGTGTTTCATTTCATTTCATACCTAAATCAATTCAAATAAAATGGGTTTATTCAGCTTTATCAAAGGGCAATTTATTGATGTAATCGAATGGGTTGACGATACCCGCGATACACTCATCTACAAATTTCCCGATCAGGACAAAGAAGTTAAAATGGGCGCACAACTAACCGTGCGTGAATCACAAGTAGCCATGTTGATTAATGAAGGCAAGTTGGCTGACATCTATCAACCGGGAAGGCATGAACTTACCACACGCAACATGCCCATCATGACCTCGCTTCGCTCATGGAAGCATGGTTTTGAAAGTCCGTTCAAGGTTGACGTTTATTACATCAATACCCGAGAATTCACAGACATCAAATGGGGCACACCTGCACCCGTTTATGTTGCCGACGCAAAATTTGGCCAAGTTGAGTTGCGCATGTTTGGCAATTACAATTTTAAAATAAGTGATGGCGCAAAGTTCTTCACCAAATTTGCCGGAACCGACACACGTGTAACCGTTGAGGAAATTGAAGGCACACTAAAGGGAATGTTGATTGACAAATTTTCTGAAGTGGTAGCCGAAATGGCCGGAGCGGGTTTGTCTTTCATTCAACTGCAAACTAAAAAGTCTGAATTTGTTGAAGGCCTAAAACCAAGAATTCACGAGTACTTTGCCAATTTTGGAATTGACCTTACCAATTTCACGATTCAAAGTATTACGCTACCCGATGAGGTAAATGAGTTTTTGCGAAAAAATACGCAAATGAATATGGTCGGCGACCTTCAAAAATTTACGCAGTTTCAACAAGCAAAATCTTTGGAAGATGCAGCCAAGAGCGGCGGTGGAATCGCACAGCCCGGCATGGACATGGCCTCGATGATGATGGCCAATATGATGATGCAAAACATGCAGAACAATCAAAACCAGAATACGGCAAATCCAGCCGTGGGCGGTCAATCTAAAGATGATATCATGAAAATGTTAAAGGAATTGGGTGACCTCAAAACAAATGGAATTCTTACCGCCGAGGAGTTTGATGCAAAGAAAAAAGAGCTC
>JAYSVQ010000104.1:0-2463 GCA_043718485.1 Bacteroidota bacterium | reverse complement strand
CCCGTTTTCAAAGCTTTAATTGAAAGTGACCCCTCAAGGCATGAGTATTATGGTCAATTGGCTTTTGCCCTAAAGGATAAGCGTGCGCCACAAGATTTTAAAGGCGCAATTGAAAATCTGAATAAGGCAATTGAACTTAGAGGAAGATGGGAGGAAGCCGGATGGCTCATGTATGAATGGGTGAGAGCCTATTGCAGAATCCACCTTGATTTAAATTTTAATAGGGATCAGCCAAGTGACCCTACCGTGAAAAATCAAATTATGGAGGATTTGATAGCGGCCTGTTCAAATGATTGGCTTCGTGATCTTTCCAAAAAAGAATTAGAAAAATGGTTGATGTTGAATCAGGTTGCATTGTAGCAACTTTTATTTATCATTTTTCTCGCATTCCATGCAGGGCCAATCCTGGTCTAAATCTATTACCGTAACGACCGTGATTTTGCCTTCACAGGGCGCATAAACAATGCGAAGGCGCTGCCCCTTTGTTCCTTTTGATTCGAGCGCATAGGTGTTGTCGCAGGCAAGCGCTTTATTCAAATGACTTTTTTGAAGATTTATTTTACCCGAACGCAGTATTTGCTCCACATCCGGCTTTGAAATCTGCCGACAGTTCATTCTGCACATAGCATGTTTCGAGTAGTGCAGCGCATTCACATTTCGTTCAAAGGCTGTTTGTTTTCCTGGCCGGATGAGAAACCAAGCAAGGGCAATTGCCAACAGAAAAAGCAGCGGGAGCGTGCGAAACCGCTTCATTGGGCGAAGGAAGGGTTTAACAAGTTTTGTATGATAAAAAGAGTCTTTTTAGGCATCATTTAGTGAAGATTACCTCACAATGGTTACGGCTTTTACGTATTGGTACACCTTATCGTCTTTGTCGGTAATTTTTAAAGTGAGAGGGAATACACCTTCAGGAAGATCTTGATCGTTAAACTTTCCATTCCAACCTTTCTCAATATCATTGGAAAAGAAAACAAGTTTACCCCAGCGATCAAAAATGTTAATTTCAAAAGATTTAATGTAGTCGCCAAGTCCAAAGAATTCATCATTTAAGCCATCGCCATTCGGCGAAAAAGCGTTGGGCAGAAAAAAGGTGAATTTGGGTTCGATTGTAATGCAATTATTTGTTGTGTCTTTACACCCAAATGAATTTTCTGCAATTAGATTCACGCAATAGGTTCCCGGTTCTGCATACAGATGTTCAGGGTGTTGAAGCGTGCCCGTATTTTTGGAAGGCCGTAAAGAATCTCCAAAATTCCAGCTCCATAGTTCTGCGCCCGAAGAAGTATTTGTAAAATGAATGTTGGGTTCATGAATACTGGTGAGGGGCGGCGAATAAAAACTAGCTATGGGAAGGGGATTAACCCTTACCCAATTGGTTTGAATATGGGTAGCCACACAGGCACCGTTTGTCGAGGTAACCGTAAGTGAAATGGTATAAGTTCCGGCTGTATTAAAACAATGCTGTGCCGGGGTTTGAAGATTTGAAGTTGCTCCCCCAAAATTCCATGACCAAGCAGCAATTCCTCCCACAACACTTGATTGCTCGGTGAAATTCACACACAAGGGTACACAACCAACCGTATCGCTTGCAGTAAAATTTACATTGGGTAGGGGATGGATGGTTACGGTAACAGGTTTAAGGTCTTTGCATCCTTCAATTGTTGTCGATTGAATAAAATATATGCCACTCGTCGAAACTGAATTTGCTGTGGGGAGGACCTGACTTGCGCCCGCATCTGAAAAATAAGTGAGCGTTCCACTTCCGGAACTTCCCAGTGTTATTCCCGGAACGGTTAAATCAATCGTGCTTGGGTAGCAAACAGGGGCCGGATTTGTTATGTTGAGAACGGGCAGCGGATGAATGTCAACCGTTACCGGTTGAATCGTACTGCAACCGGCTGTTGAAGTCAGCTGAATAAAATATACCCCACTCGTTGAGATTGCATTGGGCATCGCCAGGGGAAGGGTTCCACTTGCATCTGTCCAATACGAGAGTATTCCAGTTGTGCTTCCTACTGTAATGGAAGACGCTGTAATATCAACGGCTAAAGGGGAGCAAACACCTGCAGGATTTGAGATAACCAATGTTGGGTTGGAATTAATAATCACGTTGCTTGTTCCGGCAGGGGAAACGCAAGGGCCAAGACTTAGGGTAAGCGAATAAACACCTGCCATTGCAGAAGTTGAAATTCCCAAACTTGGATTTTGTGCAGATGAAGCAAATGAATTAGGGCCTGACCAATTGTAAATCGCGCCTGCTACTAAAGGCGTAAATAAATTGAGAATTTCGCCTTCACACAAGGGAGCGTTACTACTTATAATGGGTGCTGCAGGGGGCAAGGAAACAATGACAGGTGTATTTCCGGGCAAACTTGTACACCCTGTAGTAAGGTCAGTAATCGTCAACTCATAATTTCCTGACTTCGCTTGTATTACGTTTGAAAGGGAAGGGTTTTGAGAGGA
>JAYSVQ010000103.1:0-2467 GCA_043718485.1 Bacteroidota bacterium | reverse complement strand
AACCGGCGCTAATTGATCTGTACAAATATTAAATCCGATATGAAAATAATTAGCCGCTGCATTGTTCAGGGAGGGGCCTGTAATCGCCTCAATCGATGCATCTGTCAACAAGGCGGTGCTTACATCAATTCTTACTACTTGACTCGTGGTATGATTTACAAACCAAATCTTGCCATCCGTCCCAATCTTTAGACCCATAATTCCCGCCTGACCGGTTGTAATCGTTCCAATGCGAATAGGAACAGAGGGCGTAACATCATATACATAAATATCTCCATTTGTATAATTGCTGACAATCAAACGGCCATTGGCATAATCTACTCCACAAGGTTGGGTAAGAAATGTATCCACCTGTTCAACCGTCGCATT
The DNA here is from genome assembly GCA_043718485.1 of Bacteroidota bacterium. Taxonomy (GTDB): domain Bacteria; phylum Bacteroidota; class Bacteroidia; order J057; family JADKCL01; genus JAYSVQ01. The sequence goes on along the minus strand of JAYSVQ010000103.1, from coordinate 2,098 downwards.
GGTCATGTTGAAATAACCTGCCAATGGCTCTGGTGCAGTAGAAGGGGTAGTTAAGTTGCCACTATTCGTTCCCGAATTAATATTGAGGCGCATAAGTTTTTTTCTTCCACCATCAATATAATAAAGCCATTTGTTTTCATGATCTAACACCATGTGGCTGGGCACATTCGCTTCCCGCTGCACAGTCACACCTGTGTACCTGCGAATGATGCCAGCAGAGTGATCATCATATCCCGGTCCGTGGTCTTCCACATAATCATACGCGCAAATATTTCCATTGTGGCCATCAAATACCCAATATTTTTTTAGCGTATCAAAGGCGATTCCCATCGCAAACGGACTTTGATGAAGCATATCTAAATGACTTCCCAATGGGTAACCACTCAGCCAATCGTTTTGAAAAACGCGCGCAAAAATAGAAGTATCTCCTGACCATAGGCTGGGTCCCATAAAAGTAGAAGAGGGGGATGCCGTATTTTTGATTTCCCCGGTCGAGGCCCATTCCCCAATGTCTGAAAAAGCGATAGCACTCAGATTCATACTAAAATGGCCTGAATGTGAGTCGAATTTGCGTTGTGAGGTTTGGTTAGGTTTGCCCGCATTATAAATAACGGTAATCGTTCCACCTGAACTATTGCCCAGATTCGCAACCCATAATTCATCCGTTCCCGGTTTGAAATCCAAATCTCGAGGTTGAGCAACTTGTTGTGCCGAATTCGCGATCGTGGTATAAGTCAAAGTGCCCGATAAATACCGGTCTATATATTGTTGCCCTTGTAACGAGAAACAAAAGGATAAAAAGAAAGCGAACAGTAAGTAATTTTTTTTGCTGAACATCATGTTGAAATGGATTGGTGAATGTTTTTTGTTTTGGCCTTGTTTGAATTGATTCTTCCAAGGATTTAGGTGAAGCCTCGCCAATTACAAAAAAGAAAAAGCACTTAAATTGGATAAAGAAAGGCAAATATTCCTCTTCATTTTTGGCGAATAGCCCCAAAATTATTTCAGCAAGGCCATAATTCCAAAATTAATTCTTAACAGGGGTGCCTTAACGCAATTCTTATCTCTTTTTAGGTCTATTGCAGGTCTTTTTACCCCTTTTCGCTTCAAGATTAAGGCTCAATTTCGGCTATAAAATTTTAGGGATATTTACTGGTTTTGTAAGAGGCTATGAATTTACTATTCCTCTATTGCCCAAAAACAGCCACCTGAGATAGGTTTAAGGGCCTTTCAACGCAAATATCCTGCTTGCCTAATGCTGAAAGGCTAAAGAAAAGTATACTTTCCAACTCTGCCTTTGGGTTTAGAAATACAATGGAGTTCATATTGCTTTTCGATGAACAATAACCTCAAAAAAATGAGGATTGTCCTTATTAAATGTTGGTTCTTTATTTCCATTCACTTTCAATTCCTCTATCGCTCGTCTTACGCCAACACTAAAGCGATTGACGTAGCCGATGGTCTTGGCGGCTTCTGCTAACGCTGGGTTACGATAATCGTTTTTGTTGGGAAAATTTTCCCGGGCCTGACCAAATAAACCACCACTATTGTTTATTTCAATTCTGTCTTCGTATTCATAAAATTTTATTGGCGCGTTCGACTGGTAAAGCCGATGGATTACCGCATTGAATAAAAACTCTTTCATAGAGTCGGGTGGAAACTGATAGTAATAGGGCTCACCTAATTTTTTTTGAAACTTTTTTGCAACCTGTGATTTAATGAATTCATCCATTGCTTTCAATTGAGTAAAAAGGTCGCCTGAAAATTTGTATTCGTATTCAATCTCACTAGACACATCTATTCCTTTAAAGCGAACATACTGTACATAGGCACCGGGCAAAAAGAATTCAGGATTTTTCCCAAACATCAATAACCCGGCATTTGTAGGGCAATCTGCTTTTAAATCGTAAAATTTTAAGGAGGCCATTTGCTCCTTAACATTTCGATGATTTGCTTCCAGCGCTTCTTTGCTAATGGCTAAAGGAAGATATCCTAATCGGAAAATTTCTACACTAATGTCATTCAAATGGCTCCCTAAACATGGTAGTGTATCAAATGTGCTGGCAAACGATGAACGTTTTTCGTTCAACACGATTTC
>JAYSVQ010000102.1:0-7220 GCA_043718485.1 Bacteroidota bacterium | reverse complement strand
TTAAATCGAAAAAAGAAAAGGGGAGTAGTAAAAAGATGGGAAGTAAATCCTCATCCTCAAAAACCGCCCCCTCAAAAGGCTCTTCAATGACAGGCAAGACGAAAGGGAAGAATGAAATTCCCGCTCCTAATGGTGGGACGAATCAAACCGTTGGCGGTAAGGCAGAAGGCCAGACAGGCAAGGGAAATGCATATGGTAAGGAAACAGAAACCCACGGAAAAGAATTTGGTCAAAACAGAGCAGTAGAAGCTAAAGCAAAGACAGAAAAAACCTTAGCAGAATCTGAACAAACACTTTCTGAATCAGAAACAATAATTCAAAAAGCAAAAACGGATGTTGAAGCGGCAAAGAAAAAACTGGAAGCAGATAAGAAATCCGGAAAAATTAAAGGGCAGGCAATTCTCGACCGTGAGGCGAAAATTAAAGCCGTAGAATCTAAGATTTCAGCGCTTGAAAAAACAAATGATAGTCACAAAACAAAAGTTGGCCAGTCCAAAACAGCGATTCATTAAACTTGAAAGTTAGAAAATAAGGAATAGTCCGGCCTTATATTAGGTCGGCTTTTTTTATGTCTTTAGCGTCAACTTTTTCAAATAAAAATTCGGCTTAAATTTGAAGCATGAGAATTCCATTTTCATTATCCTTTTTCCTTGGCTGGTTTGTTTTATCCAACAGCCAGAATATTGTACGGGGCCCCTATTTGCAATCCCAAACCGATACTTCAATTGTGGTTATGTGGCGTACAGATGTGCCCACTGCTTCAACCCTTTGGATCGGTGCAGCTCCTGGTAATTATTCAAACTTTGTTGTCGATACTTCTCAAATAGTAAATCATACGCTTAGGTTTGGAAGCCTTAGCCCCTCGACCCAATATTTTTATGCCATAGGCGAAGGCCAGCGAATCTTGAGCGCGCAAGATCAGGATCATTACTTTAAAACGGCCCCGCCAAAAGGCAGTCCAGGTCACGTGAAGGTGTTGGCTATGGGTGATTTTGGAAAAGGAAATGCAGAGCAAGCCAGCGTTAGAGATGCGTTTTTAAATCATGCTAATCTAAATGGGAATCCCGATGTTTGGATTTGGCTCGGCGACAATGTATATGATAATGGTACAGATCAGGAATACCACGACAAGGTATTTGATAGTCTGAATGGCTATCACCATGTATTTAAAAACCAAGTGTTTTGGCCAACACCAGGTAACCATGATTACAATAGCGTAAACCGATTCGACAATCCACCTGACCATGTTGGCCCCTATTATGATATCGTAAATGTTCCCCAAAATGGTGGGGCGGGCGGTGAACCCTCAGGCTATGAATTGTATTATTCGTTTGATTATGGGAACGTTCATTTTGTTTCCTTGAATTCAGAATTACAAGCCTGGACGACCTCGTCAACCTCTACCATGTGCAATTGGTTAAAAACAGATTTGCAGAACAATGACCGAAAATGGACCATTGTTTATTGGCATCAACCCCCTTACAGCAAAGGCTCACACAATAGCGATGATTTTTTTGAGCTGTTGATGGCCGCAATGCGCACAAATATTTTGCCCATTCTCGATTTATATGGAGTTGATTTAGTTTTGTGTGGGCACAGTCATGTTTACGAAAGGTCTTTTTTAATAAAGGGGCACTATGGGAATTCTTCCTCATTTAATCCTGCAACAATGCTGGTTCAAGGGGGTTCAGGAAATCTCGCATCGGGCTTACCCTATTTCAAAGATACCTTAGGCCAAGGTGCCGGAGAGGGAATTGTGTTCGCAAATGTTGGCAATTCAGGAAGTAAAGAAACCGCTCCCAATTTAAATCACCCTATAATGTACACCGGGTATGGTTGCGACACTTGTATCGGCTCTTTGTGGTTAGACATAATTGGGGATACCCTAAGTGCTCAATTTATACCCGGAATCCCTGGAGCATTTTCGGATGCATTTTCGATAATAAAAATGGATTTGCCAACCCGTATTCTTCCTGAGGAGACTTCTCCTTTTCGAGTTGATTTTTTCCCTAATCCGTTTCAAAATGCAATTTGGATGGAAGCCGAATTCCGTGAGCCGGGCTTGGTTACTTTTACTTTTTTTACAATAGACGGAAAGAGGGTAAAGGAATTGAAAAAGACCATTAAAGCAGATTTGACGCTAAGAATTTCACTTGAAAATGAATTAAGTGACCTTGAATCAGGAATATACAGAGTTGAGGTGGAAAAAGAAGGCGCCATCCTGATGAGAAAAATTGTAAGAATCGACGATTAGAACTTAATTTGGTAACTTAGACCATTATCATTAACCAAAAGCATATGAATCGATGGATTTTCCCAAAGGTCATACTTAGTCTTTGGGTGATTGTATTTTCAATCCCTACTCATTTGGGTGCGCAAGAAGCTGTGGTGAAAATTAATCTGGCTTCTTTAGCATGGGGGTCCATTTCCCCATCCCTTGAATTTCCCCTTGGCAAAAAAGTTTCGTTTTCAATGGGGGGCGCGAGGGTTTTCCCCGGAATATTGGACCACTACCAAGCCAAGGGAAATTCCGCTGATCAGGTAATGAATTTTACTTATAACGGATTTAACTGCACAGGTGAGTTACGTTATTATCCGGTTCAGAGAGAGAAAAAAATTCCCATAGGATTTTACCTATCAGCGTTTGGAAGATATTTTATATACGATCTTGAAATTGACTATAGCCAGGGAAACCCCGGATATTTAGGAAAAGGGCAGGCTTCTGGTTTTGGATTTGGCGGAACCATGGGCTATCAATTTAAAATCGGTAGAGTAATCGCAATTGATCTATTCGCAGGGTATGGCAGGTCATTGGCATCCGTGTATGGTGGCTTTGATTATAATACAAAAGATATGACTGTGTACCGAAGCTTGGAAAGTAACTTGGGCGAAGGGGGTAAATCGGTAGAAGGATTTGAATCTTTCTCTGACTTTTATTACGCCGGTTATGAATATAAAGGCTGGCGACCTGTTTTAAGAGGGGGTATTTGCCTTGGCTTTGCATTTCCGGCTAAATCACCCATTTCGGTTGACTTTGATTAATACCGCATTTTGCACATAGGGATTGTATCTGAAGCTGGTAATTTTCATACGCAGAAATGGGCAGAGGCACTCGAGCAACAAGGCGCAAAGGTTACCGTTTTTAGTTTTGAGCAATTTTCTTCTGGCTGGCCAAGGCACATAGGCATTGTTCCGGAATATAAAAAAAGCGGCTTACCTTTCTTTTTCTCTTACCTTTTTTCAGGAAGAGCTTTAGCCAAGGCACTTAAAGAACAGAAAATTGATATTCTGCATCCCCTAAACATCAGCCCTTTTGGAATTTGGGCAATGAAATCAAATTTCAAACCCCTTATACCCTTTGCCTTTGGTGCCGATATTTTAGAGTTCCCCAATTTTTTTAAAGCAGATGCGCAATTGGCCCAGCGGCATTGGAATCAGGATAAGGCTATTCCAAATTCTAAATGGAGATATGCACTGCGCAGAATATTTTTTCGGTATTGGATTGGTAAAACCCTTTTTTCCTCAAACCATATTCTGGCCGATAACCAAAGCCTGATTCAGGCCTTGGAAGATTGGTTTCATGTTCCCCCAAATAAAATTTCGCTGATCAGAACCGGAATAGAAACTCATTGGTTTGATCCGGATTTAGCATGTCAGGAAAAATTGAAAGCGAAGTTTAAGATTCAAGAAAATCAAACCGTGGTGCTGAGCCCGAGAGGCGCAAAACTCATTTACCAAGCCGATATTATTTTGAAGGGAATGGCCTTGTTGTTAAAAAAACATGGCAAAAAAGTAAATTGTATTTTTCTCACTGCCGGCTATTCAGTTCCTCCTTTTATTCAAGAGCAAGCAGAGCAGTTGGCGAGGGAATTCGAATCTTTTACCTTTTTGAAAGAAACCCTAAATCGAAACGAAATGGCACAGCTTTGGAATTTGACCCAGCTTTTTATTTCGGCACCCATTTATGACGGTTACTCTTCATCTGTTGCTGAAGGTCGATTTGCGGGTGCTTTACCTATTGTCAACGATAGTCCTGCCACAAGAGAATGGGCAAAAAATGGAGAAAATGCAGTTTTGGTTCATCCCTTTACAGCCGAGAACTTGTTCTTGAGGCTTGATGAAGACCTTCCAAACAGCAGTTTGCGCGCTAAAGCAGCTGAATTGAATCGCAACTGGGTTTTGGAAAATGGGCTGCTTGAGCCCAACGCTAAAAAATTCCTGAAAATTTGCGAAATTCACCTAAATAAGGCCAAATACTAAAAATATTTTAACAAAAGTCTTGTTTTTATAGAAAAATGAAATAAATTAGACCATTATTCTGAAACAGAGTACTGCATGAAACAAGTCTTACTTCACTGAAAACAACAAGGTTATGAAGAATGTAATTGTAGGATTGGGAATTTGTGGAGCGATTAGCCTCTCTTTTCTGGTGCTTCTCATGATGGGGCCTTTGCCGGTTTCTGAAACCGAACCAAACCTGCCTGAGGAGAAAACAAAAAAGGAAAGCGTTACAAAAAGTGCCGGAAGTGAAGCGGGCGCGCCCAGCACTCAAAGTGAAGACCACATTCAGTTTCGGAAAACTGAACTGCCCGGTTTAGACGCTACCTTAATACAAGACAATGGCCAATTGGTCTTATCTCTTCAAGCTCCCAATACAGGACCTGTCGAGTTTAATTTCTTTGACATGAACGGAAAGAAAATATATTCTCATACAGACTTAACACTAGCTGGCGAAAACCAATATGGGTTTAGCCTACAGTATGTTGTTCCCGGTGTCTATTTTATTGAAGCTTCGTGGGCAAACACAACCCGAGTGGCAAAAATTCCCGACTTGCACAAGTTTCCTAATTGTTTGCTATTCCGTTGAGTAAACGTAGGCAATTCACTAAAGGGTTAAATTATTCCTTCTATTTTCTAAATAGCCAAGCAAATCTCCTTTACTATCAATTAGGTTTGCCATGTTGGAAATATCATTTTTTAAGTCTGGGGTATGAGGAATAAGATTTTGAAGGTCTTCTAACATTTTATCATATTCTAGTAAGGCTTTTATTTTTTTTTCTTTTTCAGTGAATTTGTCAAACTCTATGAAAAAAGAAGGATGATGCGTTTCCAAAAAATCTCTTAAAGAATTGAATAGTTGCATCGTTAAGGTAGCATTTTCATAAAGGGTGTCGTCTGAAATCCTAAAACAACCTTCATCAAAAACATAAACGGTTATCTCATCTGAACCGCGCAATACGAATTTTTGAGCCGGTATTAATCGGTCCCAATTTGTGGCCTCAAATGTGCGAATGGTTTTTGCATATTCTGCCTTTTGTTGCTCAACCTGTTTTTTTATTTCCAGCGCTGTTGCCATTTCGAGGTTAAACTACAACCATTCTATCACAATGCCAACTGAAGGCAAAAGGGTTCCATTACTATTGGGCACTTCTTTTAATAAATACGACCCCGGTTTGTTCGGGTCTAAGGTTGAATTTCCGCTTGCATCACGCACAACATCCAGATAGGGTTGAGATTCCGACTGGAAATTGTAAGCATTTTGAATATCAAGGTAAAGATTGAGAGCCCAGTTTTTGAAAAACCATTTTTTGTCAATGCGAAAATCGAGTTGATGGCTGTCGCTATTTCTTTTTGTATTCAATAAATCATAATTGAGTATTCCTCTTCCGGTTACATTCCATGACTCAACCAAAGATGATTTTTCAATGTCAAAAGGCGTATAGGGAGTGCCTCCATAATACCGCCACCGCACTCCGATTTCCCAATTCTTTTTTAACTTTTTACCCATTGTGGTGCTTATAATATGCCGGTTGTCCCAGGCAGAGGGTAAAAAAACACCATTCAAATCACTAAATTCGCTCTTAACCCAGGTATAAGAAAGAATTCCATAAAAGCCCTTAAACATTTTTTGTTGAATCATCACCTCTATCCCCTTTGTTCTGCCTTCACTCGCCGGAATACCGGCCTCGTTTCCAATCACCCCAAAGTCGCCACCTAAATTTGCAAGAGAGATTGAGTCGTTGAGTAAAAGCGGGTAATCATAGTACCGTTTGTAAAAACCCTCAACCGTAATACGACCCGAGTTCATGTAATTGTATTCTAAACCGCCAACGAATTGCAGGTTTTTAATGTATTTAATTCCATTTGCTTTGTTCTCAAATTCACCTGCATTATTCTTGTAGCCCAAAAGCGTATAGGGAGGTAATTGGTGATATAGCCCCGTATTAAAGTTTGCGCTGATACGTTTGGTTAATTTATAGGAGGCAGAAATTCTGGGAGATAATTGTTCCAATGGATTTTGCATTTGCTTCGCCCATGTGTTTCCATCTATTCTAAGCCCAACAGAGAGAGCTAAGTTTTGGTTCAACAAGTTTTTTCCTGCTTGTACAAAAGCCCCATATTTGTGCATTGAAAATGCAGCATTATAATCAATCGTAGTAGGCCCCGCCAAAGTTATGATACGGTTAAAAGTCGAGTTATTGTATTTTGCAAACTCATACAGGGCCCCGGTGGTAATCTTGTAGCCCTTCACCCTAAAGGTATATTCCCACCGAACTTTGTTTTCTATTTCTTGTGATTGGTAATCTTGAATTTTTCCGCTGGCAATGGATCTATCGTTGTTTTCATATTTAAGAGCCTGATTGTTTAGCATGTTTCTGCTGAGAATCATATCCCAATACCCGCTATTGGTAAAATGCCGTAATTTAAAACCCGTTGTATAATTCCATTGCGAATTTTCAGGCAAGTAGCCTAAAATGTATTTCTGCGATTCGGTTGAATCAGCCTTCAGATTCAGGCTAAACTGGTCGATCGCGCCCAAACCTAAAACGGTAATCTCATTTTTTTCATTGATACGGCTATTCACCTTAAATTGAAAATCATTATAAGTAGGCAGAAAGGGCAATCCTAAAATCGTAAATAAACCCTGTAAATACGACCGCCTTGCCGAACCGATAAAAGTCGTTCTTTTACTTTTCCCGATTGGCCCTTCTGCTGTAAGGGCAAGGTCACTGGAACCTAAAGTCATTCTAAAACCTAAGCGGTCGTCTTTTCCATTTCTCAGTTTTATATCCATCAATGAACTCAGCATGTTTCCTCGGCTGGCAGGAAATGCACCCGAATAAAAATCAACCTCTCTTATAAAATCTACATTAATCAATCCTACTGGTCCACCTGATGCACCCTGAGTTGAAAAATGGTTGATATTGGGAACTTCAATG
>JAYSVQ010000101.1:0-2483 GCA_043718485.1 Bacteroidota bacterium | reverse complement strand
AACGATTAAAATTTGAACTGTGTTCAAGGAAATTTATAACAAGGCAGCTTTTATATTTCTCTTTTTGGGCACCAATTTTTGGCTGAGCGAAAAATTTGAGAGCCTCGATACAATGGAAACAAGAATTATATTCAAAGAAATTGTATTTGTTTTGGTCATGATTGCACTTTCCTTTTTAATGTCCTGGTTTGTAGTAAAGGTGTTAAAAATAAAAACGAGGCAAAAAGAATAAGCATTTTAAAAAAAACGACTTTATCCTATGCTATTTACCTTCTCGATTTTAGTCGACTACTTTGCAAAAAGAATTGATGCAGCTATGCAGCTTGGCCGCGAAAATTTTCTATACGGCTGAAATGGAAATAAAGGTTTTCGTTCCCTTCTACTCATAAAAAAAGGCCCCTCTCGGGGCCTTTTTCCTAAAATATTATTCGGCTTAGAAAGGCGAACCTAAACGAGCCATTGCACAACGGAAACCAATCATGGCCGTTGATGAATCTGCGTTATAAAATCTGCGAGAACCCGGAGTCAAGAAATAAGCAATGTCTGCCCATGAACCTCCGCGAAAAACTTTAACGTTGTCAAAAGCATTACCCGCTGGAACGTTGGGGTCGAGGTTATACAACAATGACTTTGCTCCGTTTGTATTTGGATCGCCATAAGTAACGTCATCTAACCAGTTGTCGGGTCTAATTTCGGTTTGGCCTTTACGACGGTTTGGATTCAAATCCTCAACGTCTTCATAAGACATAACACGGTAAGTATCCATCGTCCATTCGCAAACGTTTCCTGCCATATTATAAAGACCGAAATCGTTTGGATAAAAAGATTTTACAGGTGCGGTGATCATATAACCGTCTGTGTAGTGACGTCCATCTCCACCTGCCCATCCGGCATAATCACCTCGTCCACGTTTAAAGTTTGCTCTAAATTGGCCACGACCGTCTCTCAGTGATTTTCCTTCCCATGGGTAGTTTTCCATTTCGAGAAGGCCTCTGGCTGCATACTCCCACTCAGATTCTGTTGGAAGGCGATAAGCAGGATATAAAACGGCTTCCGGGTCTTCAGTCAACAATGTAGTATTTACGATGGCTGTGCGCCAGTTACAATACTCATTTGCCTGGTGCCAATTTACGCCTACAACGGGATACTGGTTAAAGGCATCGTGGCTGAAATAATACTGCGCATAAGGGTCGTTGAAGGCAAGGTCTCTCAGCCACACTAAGGTGTCTGGATATAGCTTGTTATACATTGCCTCACCTGAGTCACGATTAATGAAGAAAAGGAATTCTTTCCAATCCACATTGGCAACCTCAGTCTCGTCAATATAAAAAGAGTGGACAGTAACCTGGCGCTCACGATTGTTCATCGTGAATTCAATGTCTTTTTCACCGCCGCCCATGAGGAAAGTTCCACCCTGGATAAACATCATACCCGGTGCTTCAGTCATTCCTTTAAAATTACGAACCTGAAAACCATTGTCTTCATTGTATTTTAGGCCGGTTTTGGAACTCATCTTGCCCACCATGTTGATGTTTTGCCCACCTCCACAACTTGTGAGGTAACCCACAGAGAGGATAACTGCAAAAACGAACAACCTTTGATTTTTCATAGCCAAAGCTTTTAAGGGATTAATATTTTAAAAATAGTGCCTGTTTTCTGTCAATTGGAAGGAGCAAAAGTATAAAAAAAATTAAAACCGTGGACAAGGCATGCTTTTATGCTTGAACTTCTGATGTTTGGACTGCTCGAACTCCATAACCAGTGCTATCTCGTGCGAACCGCCTGAAATAGAATTAGAAAGCCTTGAAACGGTATAATCATAAGAATAACCAATGCTGAAAATGCCTTGCTTAAAGCCAACGAGGCCTGCAATCATATCAGAAGTGATAAAATCTCCATTGAAATTATTGTAATTGGTACGGAACCAAATGCCGAATACCATGGGTTTAATCGTGGCATACGCGCCAAGATTTAACTGATTGAAATTTCTCTGCTTCATAAATAATACGGCAGGACTAATCACAATTCTCTCTTTATCAGCAAAAGGCCCAACCGGGATGCTTAATCCGCCAGTTGCAACAATCCTTCTGGGTAACTGTGTATTTTCGGTGGTAGAGGGATTAATAAAAACCTGTTTGCTGGGTTCAGTTAGGTGAAAAAGACTAACGGCAGCCCAAGCATACTTATTATACCAACTCACACCGGTCTGAAAATCAGGGGTAAATCGGGTTTCGGTTGATAAAACCTCAGTTGTAGCATAAATAAAGCCCTGCTCAAGATCGATTTGGTCTCCAAAACGCAACCTTGAAAAGTCAATTGAGGCTTGTTGAAAACCCGCAGCTAATCCAAATCTTAGATAATGCTCTTCTCCCCTTCTACCCATTTGAACGGCAAATGAGTATTGGGCCATTAAATCCATTTTTGAAAGATTTCCCTCGCCGGCTCTGTCATTGTGAATCAACAATCCGGCGCCGTGCAAAGAG
>JAYSVQ010000011.1:0-8567 GCA_043718485.1 Bacteroidota bacterium | reverse complement strand
CCTGCGATACAGCATAGACATTGAAATATCATTTGGCACCACTCTATAGGTATAAGATGCCAGATCATCATTCTTAACAATTGGGTGGTAAACGAGGGTTCGCCATGCCGATTGCGCAGAGCGAAAATCGGGTTCAAAAGTTCCATCATGGCAACCCGGATTGTTACATTTCACCTTTAAAATATTTTCCCAAATTCCGGAGATAGAATTTGGGTCGGGTGGAACTATCTGAGTAGTGTCATTCCCATAATCCACATCGTCGTAGGGATTGGGAGGCAAGGGCTCTTCTTTTCTGCACGTAAATAACAAAATGCAAAAAGGAATGAGCCAAAAATATAAATGAAATTTTCTCATACGAATGCCTCTTGTAAAAATCTGCCAGGTAATGCTGCATTGGAAGGAATAGCGGTATCGAAGCCTAAAATGTTAGCAATGGTGGGCACAATATCTACGCTTTCTCCGGTTTGGGAACTGATAACTTGGTTTTGAGAAACAATTCCCGGGGGGCCGACAATCATGCAAAAAATTTCGCGGCTCATTTGATCCCCGCCAACCGAATCAATAGCTGAATGGTCAAGGGCAAACCGACCATATGCGTCAACTACCGTATTTGCTTGTTGGTTTCTGCCATGCTCAGGAACAATAATCAAAACTGTATCGTTTGCCATTCCGGGTGTAGCTTGAATGGTTTCCCATAATTTTGCTACAGCAAAGTCGGCCTTGCGCAGATTGTTTGCATAAGAAGTATAGTCGAAATGGCAGACGTCTACATCTTGCATATTCACGACTAACAACTCAGGCTTAAACTGCTTAATAATTTCAGTTGCGAAAAAGATATTGTACATGTCGCCATTCATGGCAGCACCTGCACCCCAAGGGTTGTCGAATTGCCCCAGAACTGCAGCATCAATTGAATTTTCAATAAACTGTCTTACCAAGGCCGCATCTGCTTCATTATTAAAAACACCTGAATCCAATGCGTAAGAAGCCGGTTTAAAATTTTGATTCAAAAAGGAACGAATATTACCTGCCGTCGATTCTTGTCCGGTGGAAAAAGATTTCATATTGCCTAATGCGTTCAAACCAGATTCACTGATTATAGAAAGCGGCTGAATAAAATTGGCACCGTATGCAGCCCCATATCCTGAAAAAGAGCTATAATTTAATGAAGGATAAGGACCAAGAGAATTGGCAACCCACCATGCATTTAAGGCACTCTGAGACGGGCTTGAATGTTTTCTGTACAATTCAAAAACTGTGGGCGTTTCCGGTGGTCGATTTAAATCAATCGCAGTATTTACATAGTGCCCGGTCATAGCCACATTGTGAGCCGCATAATGGCCGGCAGGACCATTTGCGTACCTGAACTCTTTAAACAACGTTCCTAAAGATTGAAGCCTAACCCCTCCCAATGGTGAGGATGGCAATGCATCCATTCCCGGTGCTATATCTAATGAAATGGATTCGGTTCCGCTGAGCATGTTGGTCATAAGATTTCCTTCTGCCTTATGCACAGATTCCAGATTTCTTACTCCACCCGCAAAAAGGCAGTACACAACATGATTTGCAACCCTACTTCCCGTGGCAGCAAATAACCTGCCGGAAGGCAAAATATAAGGTGCCACGAAAGCACCTGCGGTAGCCATTCCTGCATTTCTCAAAAATTTTCTTCTATTCATAGCAGGTGCAATTAATAGTAACGGTATTCATTTGAGGTCAAAAAACTATAATACAATAATTCCGGAGTAAGGGCGGTGTCGGTTTGAATTTGGTTGACCATATACCATCTCTCAAATTCATTGGGCTCCCGTACATAGAATTTTTTGTAGGTGTTTTCAACAAAAACATCGGGATCAGATACCATTTCTGTTTTTGGCGGAATTTGAACATTGGGTGCATTCAAAAAATTTCGAATACCCATGTCGATAATCACATTTTTATCTCCAAATGCCCGATAACACAAGGTGAGGTCAGCTAATACATCCTGAGCAATCGTCGTTCCAAATAAATCGGTATAAGCGATGGAAATAAATTCCTGATCAGTTTTAATGTTTATTTTGTTGCTGTTGGGTTGCGTTACCGAAATTGGATTTACATCATACACGTACAGTTTCTCCTTCTTACAGGAAACAAAACCGAAGATGAGAAAGGCCATTCCCAGCCTTGTAAATAAAATTTTATAGTCCTGCATATTCATCTGAACTTAAAACGGTTTTCAGTAAGCTAGAATAACTGCCGCTGCTTTCGTAATTCCCTGCAAGCGCATTCACCTCTTGAATGATCGGCTCACGGTATAAAAATTTTCGAAAAACATCTCTTACCTGTCCTTCATAATAATCTGTCGAGTTAAAAAAAACATCTAAAAATTCTATTTTGGAATCCGCTTGCATGAGAAAAAGCACACCTGAAAGGCCATTTACCATATTTTCAGCTTGTTGAAGCTCACTTGAAGTTGGGTAGCGTAATAGAAAATGCTGGAAACAGCTGATGACAAAATTCTGGCTACCCATATTTATTTGGTCATACACATAATTGTAAACCATTCGACGGTACATGCCTTTTACATCGAGTGCGCCACCTTCTAAATCATCCGGAATTTCAAGCAATAATTGTAACCGATCACGCTCATCAATAATTTGAGGATAAATAGCCGCGTTTTGCGGGTCTTGAAGTAAAATATTGAAAACATAAATATTCTCCTGAATATCTGCTGTATCTACACCCAATAAATAACGGGATTTTGATTGGGTATAAAGATTAAAATAATATTCGCCTTGATTAATAATTCCATCCAAAAAGACTTGCCTCGAGGCCATTGAAAACTTAGAGGAGGTCAACGTTGAAACACCCGCTGCAAACTCAACGTTATCAGGTTTTCTTCCCAGCAAAGCGATATAACTTCGGTTCACATAGTTTTCAATCAAAACCACCTCAATGGTCGAATCGGGAGGGGCTTGGTTATCCTCAATTAAAATTATTTCTTCCTTTTTACAGGAATTATGCATTAAAATGCTCAGAATAAAACAAGAGAGAAAAAGAGTCCGTTGCATGAAACCAAATCTACATAATGCAATGCATTGTGCCAAATTCATAAGCCCTTTGACTGCACATTATGGGAACCGTTTAAAGGCAAAAAGCCATTAAATCATTTTTTTTCGAACAGAAAGGGCTTATTTTGCAGAAATGTCAAAAAGCCTCTTGCACTTTTCGAAGGGAGAAAAGGGAAAAATTATCCAAACCCAAAATGAAAGCCTTAGAATTGCTCTATTAGGAATGGGAATCGGGAAAAATACCTTGTTTCAAATTTCAAATATTGCACCCTTAGGTGGCCCTATTGGAGTCTTAATCCTCGGAACTAAAATCGCCATTCGCCGTGAAGATGCATCTAAAATAGAAGCCGAGCCGATCGCATGAAACCCTTAAAAAAAATTGCGCTTGTCGGCTGCCCAAATTCAGGAAAGTCCTCTCTGTTTAATGCACTCACCGGGTTAAATCAAAAGGTGGGGAACTTTCCGGGCGTTACTGTCGACCGAAAAGTTGGCAAAATGAAAACGGAAAATGAAGATTTCTCTCTCATCGATTTACCGGGATGCTATTCTCTTTATTCCAGATCAGAAGACGAACGAATCACCCGAGATGTTTTGTTGAACCCGGAAAATCCTTCTTTTCCTGATTTAGTAATCGTAGTCGCTGATTTTGGAAATTTAAGGCGAAGTCTTTCTTTGGCCGGGCAAATTTTAGACCTCAAACTTCCCACCCTTTTGGTGTTGAACATGGCCGATTTAATTGAACCTGAGCATGCGAACAATATACAAACAAGGCTCAAAAAAAAACTGCCCTGTTCGATAGTCAATACTTCAGTTTTAAATAATAAAGGAATTGAAACGCTGATAAAGGAAATTCCAATCGCGCTTAAAACGAAACCGAATCCTGAATTATTTTTTTCCATTCCACCCACATTTGAGGAACAGCTAAAAAATCAAAAGCCCTATCCCAACCGATATGCTGCTTGGCTAACCTGGTTAATTTCGAATAAAGAAAACGAAGCATTAATTGGCAACGAATTGGCGGTTCGCTTTGATTTGGCCGGGGATTGGATTGAGGAAGAACCCGAACCTTTATCCAGTAATTTTTCTCAAAAAATAGACCAAGTACTCCTTCATCCTTTTTGGGGATACTTTATTTTTTTAGCCGTTTTGTTATTGGTTTTTCAAGCCATTTTTGCCTGGGCGGCGATTCCAATGGAAGGAATCGATTACCTCTTTTCTTCTGTGGGCGAAGGGCTAAAAAAATGGCTTCCCTATGGTTTTTTGACCGGTTTACTCATTGACGGGCTCTGGGCTGGAATTGGCGGGATTTTAGTATTTATACCTCAAATTGCCTTCTTATTTCTTTTCATTGCAGTCTTAGAAGAAACCGGCTACATGTCTCGTGTTGTCTTTTTAATGGATAGAATCGTGCGACCTTTTGGCTTTAGTGGAAGAGCGGTTATTCCGCTCATTGGTGGTATGGCTTGCGCGGTTCCTTCTATTATGATGGCGAGGAATATTCCAGACAAACGTGAGCGACTGATTACGATTTTGGTCACCCCATTAATGAGTTGTTCCGCCAGAATTCCGGTCTTCACTTTAATCATTGCGCTAATTATTCCGGCTCAAAGCATAGCAGGATTTTTAAATCTTCAGGGTTTAGTTTTGTTGGGCTTGTACCTGCTTGGCTTTTTTGCGGCCTTAGGTGTCGCCTGGATCTTGAAACGTTTTATTTCAGGAGAAAGTAACTCGCTTTTCCTTACTGAACTTCCAATTTATCGTTTACCGAGAGTGCGAAATGTAGCGCTTACTATTTTCAATAAATGTAAAACCTTTGTGGTAGAAACCGGAAAAATTATTCTTGTGATTTCATCCCTTTTATGGCTGCTTTCTACTACCGGACCCACAGGTGAAATAAAAAGAGTTGAAGCTGATTTTGCGGCAAAAAAATCTGAACAAAATCTTTCCCAAATCGAATTAGAAGCGTTGAGTATGAAAGAAGCTTCTGCCAAGTTGCAAGTCTCATGGGCCGGGCAATTGGGAAGTTTTATTGAGCCTGCCATTCGTCCGCTTGGTTTTGATTGGAAAATCGGAATTTCACTCATTACCTCATTTGCAGCACGAGAAGTTTTTGTTGGCACCATGGCTACCCTTTATGCAACCGAAGCGGGTGATGAAAGCTATGCATCCCTTAGGAAACAAATGCAAGCAGAAACCTTTTCTGACAACCAAAAGCCGGTGTATTCCTTTGCGACCGGAATGGCCTTGCTCATTTTTTATGCTTTTGCCATGCAATGCATGAGCACAATTGCTGTCGTAAAAAGAGAAACCGCCTCATGGTATTGGGCCTTATTTCTAACCACTTACTTAACGGTATTGGCTTGGGTCAGCGCCTTTATTACTTTTCAAGTCCTTTCGGCTTGGTCATAAAGCGCTTGAATTACATCCACACCATCCGCAAATGCGTCTAAGGGCGGAAATTGCGATTCACCGAAAGAAATCTCCCGACCCACAACACATTGAATTTTTTTGATTACATTGTTCAGCAAGGTTTCGACCTGGGCTGCATTTGAATATCGAATAACTTGTAAGGTTCCGGGTGGATTACTTTTCAAATCCTTGGTCTCCCGAATCAAAATATTTTTAGATATAATTGGGTTTTCTCCCGCAGTAGTTGCAATCGCAGCTTCCCATTTCAATTTTTTGTGCCAGATAGCCGGAAGCCGTGTAGCAGGCCATTCATCTAAAACAGAAATCAGAGGAGCCAAATCAAAATGCTGAGGAACCAAAATATGGCTCACATTTCGACATCCCATTCCATTATACAAGAAAATATCTTTGCTCAACCCTTCAAAATCAAGTGTTGTCTCATTTCCGGAGAGGAGGGCAACCGAAAAACGATTTCGACGAATGATACCGGGTTTTCCCCTGAAAATAAACTCAGAATATCGTGATGTGTTGTCACTACCCGTTGCAATATAAAAATCGGGATTGCTTTCGGTCTGCCAATATCCTATCGCCGTAGGTGGAATCGAGGCTAAGGTTTTCCATTCCTCGATCCACGCCTTCATCAGGATTGTATCGCGTGAGGAAAATTTAATCAAAGGGATATCTCCAGCCAAAAAAACGGATAACAAATCATGAAATCCAACAAAGGGAACATTGCCTGCCATGAATACAGCAACCTCTAAAGGCAATCGTGCCGGCTTTTGATAATGACCCATAAAGCGTCTGAGTTTTTCTTCCGTAAGCCAGGGTAAAATTCCTTCAGATGCGGTTCTAATATAGTAGGAACAAAGCCATGGGTTTTCTTCGATGGCTTGAACCAATAAACCCTCTCTCGAAATTATTTTCTCCAAGGCCAGGCCAAACTGAACCGATGCCTCGATTCGAGTTTTTAAATCAAGACTGATTGGCGATTTCATGGTCACGGTCCCAATTTCGTAAAAGGAAAAAGAGAGATTCACCAGAACTTATCCATACGAGGGAATTGGGTCAAAATCCCTCGTTTTTGGCTAAAAAACTGAAAAACAAGGGGTTTAAAAAGAAAAGCTTTACTTTCGTTTACTGTTTTTATGTCAAATATTAAAGAATTTCTTCGGTCGTTTAAACCGGCCCACGCTTTATTCAATCTGTTTCACCTTTCAAATTTGAAACACAATGCAGAACCGTTTAAAAAATTTAACATTACCCGACCGCTTTGGTTTCCGCTGAGCAGCAAAATTTTTTCCCGCCTTCCCCAAGATAGACCATGGATGGATTTAAGCCCTTCTGAGGCAACAATTCAAAACAATCCAGACTTTCAGAAATTTCCGGTCTCCACCCAAAAACAAATTCTTCAATATCCTTCAACCGGTTATCTCCTGCTTAAAGATTTTTTTTCAGAAAAAGAAGCCGACGAAGTAAACAAAGAAGTTGAGCGCTTATTAAAAGAAAAAAAAGTTTCAATCATTTATCGGGTGAAAGTAATGTTTGCTTTTCGGCATTCAGAAATCATCAAAAAAATGGTATATGATCAAGGCTTGAAAAACCTAATGAATTTTTTATTGGGTGCAGAAATGATTCCATTTCAAAGCATCAATTTTTTAAAGGGAACAGAGCAAAAAGCGCACTCAGACTACATTCATATGACCACGTATCCACATGGATACTTAAGTGCTGCGTGGATTGCGTTGGAAGATATTGTTGCTGAAAACGGACCTTTATTTTATTATTCCGGCAGTCACAAACTACCCTATTTGCTCAATGAAGGGTTCGATCACGGAGGCTCATCTTTGCAAATTGGAGAAAATGCATACAAGGCCTATGAAGAAAAATTGCACCACAATATCGCTGCGGCTAACCTAAAAAGTGAAACTGTGCACCTGAAAAAGGGAGATGTTTTTATTTGGCATGGAAATTTAATTCACGGTGGAATGCCGGTTTTGAATCCAAGTTTGACTCGAAAGAGTATGGTCAT
Source organism: Bacteroidota bacterium (assembly GCA_043718485.1). Classification (GTDB taxonomy): domain Bacteria; phylum Bacteroidota; class Bacteroidia; order J057; family JADKCL01; genus JAYSVQ01. The sequence goes on along the minus strand of JAYSVQ010000011.1, from coordinate 1,079 downwards.
TCATTACTTTGCCAAGGATGTGATAAAATATCATGAAATCATGCAAAGACCTGCACTGATGGACTTGTAAAAAAGCAAGCATGCCCCCCCCAAAAACATGCCGATTGTTTTTGTATTTTTGCGTCTAAATCCTTCAATCAATGTCAACAGACGATGTACTTTCCAATTTTGACCCAAACGCGCCCGGCCAAAGTGATATGGGTATTTTTGGTTTACCGTTTACAAAAGACCAGGCTAAAATTATTTTGTTCCCGGTTCCCTGGGAGGTTACCGTTTCTTACGCTGGCGGTACCGCAATAGGGCCTGATTCTATTTTAAAGGCATCTTATCAGGTTGATTTATTTGATGAAGATTATCCAGGCTCGTGGAAACAGGGCATTTACATGAAGCGAATTTCTCGCAAATGGAAAAGAACGAGTGACCGGTTCAGACAAAAATCTCAAACGCTTATTGAAGGCTTGGAAGCGGGCATCGACCTTTCGAAGAGTACGCGTTTGCAGGATTACCTTGCTGAGGTAAATGCGGGTTGTGAAACCATGAATGAATGGGTGGAAAGAATAACCGGAAAATTATTGGATCAAGGAAAAAAGGTGGGATTAATAGGCGGCGACCACAGCACACCTTTGGGTTACCTGCGTGCACAGGCAGCAAGACACGATTCCTTTGGCATTTTACATATTGATGCGCACGCAGATTTACGGGTAGCTTACGAAGGCTTCACTTATTCTCATGCTTCCATTATGTATAATGCCCTGCAATTAAAATCGGTTTCGAAAGTGGTTCAAATCGGCATTCGGGATTATTGCGAAGAAGAAGCCAACCTTGCTAAAAACGATGCGCGCATTCATATGTTTACCGGCAGAAGCATTTCTCGAAGTTTACAAGAGGGGAAATCCTGGAAGTCATTGTGTGAACAAATGATTTCACACCTTCCGCAGAAAGTGTATGTATCTTTTGATATCGATGCACTTGACCCTGCATTGTGTCCGCATACCGGAACCCCTGTTCCCGATGGATTAGGATTTGAACAATCCCTTTCTATAATTAAAATGGTGAAAGACTCCGGTCGTGAAATTATT
>JAYSVQ010000002.1:0-2952 GCA_043718485.1 Bacteroidota bacterium | reverse complement strand
CTCTTCATAAGAAAAGGCTGCCTCAGGGCAGCCTTTTCTATTTTATGGCTGTTTAATAAAGCTTCAATATTTCACTTTCGTCTTCCGCTAGGCAATCGTTTACGTTATTGCTGAATGAAACCGATTTGTAAACCAATCGTGCAGGTCCAAATTCAAATTTTTTGGTGAATGAGGAAAGCCCGGTGTGGCAGGAATGAATATTGCCGTTTGTCAGTAATGTTAGACTTCCATCTTTTGCTGCAATTCCAATATTTGATTTTTCGATTTGAAAACCAGAAACATAAACAGTAGATGCCTCACCTATGCTCAGTCCCTTGTCTCCATTGTTTTTGGCAGTGAGCTTAAAAATTTTGACCTGACTACCGCTCAAATCGAGGCCATCATTTCTGTTTTCAGAAAATGCACAATGGCTAATAACACCCTTGCCAAAATCGACATCAAGTCCATCTCCGTTTGGGTTTGAGAAAACAGAATGCGAAATGCTCAGATTCAACCTGACCAGGTTTAATCCATCTTCAGCATTCGACTTCTCAAATGTGCAATGCGTAAAAGAGATGTTGGATTCAATTGCATTCACGGCCCCGGTTAAGCACCAATTTCCAAAATGAAATTTGCCTAATCTGCTAAAATGAGTGTGAAGAAAAGAAGAGGAATCCGCTGCTTGAATAATTGCAATTCCATTCAATCCTGATGAATAAATACGAACCGGATTTTCAACCTCTCCATTAGACTGAATAGAACTGTAAGATAAAATTAAACCCTCTTTTACTATTTCCACATTCGCGCCAGCCTCAAGGATTAATTTTTTTCCAATTGGAACCACAAAGGGTTGATCTAAACGATGCTGACCTTTGGGAATAATCCATTCCTCTGCTTTAATTTTTATAAATGAGGGTATCCGCAGATTTTTTTTCAAATCGAAGCGGGCCAAAACCTGAGGCTCTAATTCTCTGAAGGTTAATCTCGGATATACAGTTCCGGTTTTACTTCCTTTGCAAGTGAGCAGATTTGGAAAATCTATACTTGTGAAAGTGAAGCTTTCATGTTGAAGAGGCGATGCAGCTTCCAAGACCCCTATCTTTTCATTTTCATTCCATATTTTTAGCGATTCTGGCAGAAAATTGAATAGGGTAGTGAGGTAAAGGTTATCTTTTTTAATTACATCTCCGGTTAGGAACAATGACCAATCTGTTTTGTATTCTTCATTTTGTTGATGGCCGGCTTCAAGAATTTTAACTTCAAAATCATCGAAATAAACGGGTTCTCCGAAACTTTCTAGCGCGAGGCAATACATTTTGATTTGATGAAACCCTTGCGCAGGTGGCAGGGTAATGTTTGCGCGCAAACGCTCCCAGCCCTTTTCATCTGCTGAATCAGCGGATGAAATTTTTACAAATTCACCCCACGATGCATCAGCAACTAAATAACCAAATCCATGCGGATTTAATCTCCAAACTGTAATCTGAAGGTGGGTCCCAGGCACGAGGCTATCTAAAAAAAATCCAAATGCAGTGGGATTAACGGAATCTGTTTTTGCAGAAAAATAACCATGTCGCGAAAAATCAGAATTCTGACACTGCCCTTCCTCAAATTTTATTTTTCGATTTTCAAAAAATAGTTTTCCATTTTCAGTAAAAGTTTGTTCAGCCCCGCAGAAAAGAAAATTTTGGTCTCCTTCCATCTCTGGTGTTTTTTGAAAGAAAACATCAAGGTTCAGGGCTAATAAACTAATGCAAAAAAGAAAAAGTACAAGAATAAGCCGTGGGTTAATTTGAGATTTAAAACCAAACATGATTCCCTCCATTTTCAGGTTCAGCCATAATTCTACCCAACGATTTATTTCTTCTTTCCAATACGATTTCAACCGGATACCGATATCCATGGTACTCAAGTCCAATTAATTTTTCGAGCTTGTGTATTTCAGGCATTTTTTCTTCAACCCATTTTTCTAAATACCCAACCTGAAAAAACAAATTCGAATATTTTAGGTATGATTTTCTGATTTCAGGGTCCGTTGCCATAGCCCGAATCATGCCAAATGCGCCATGGTCATTCCCATTCAAGGGAAGAGGAAATGATTCAATGATGCCCTTGGCTGTAAATAAATTTCCATCAAATCCAATAAGTTCAAGCTTTGCGGTTAGCGGGTCATAATAAAACCTGAGGTTATGCCAGGCCAGCGTATGCCAGGTAAGAAACAAATCGGTAGCGGCCAAAAATTTCCCCGTTTTTTCTGCATCCATAATTTCCCCGGGGGGTAATTTTTCGTTTTTCAATTTGGTAAGCAAATCCATTGCATTGTTCAATTCAAGTCGTTTGAGTGAATCTTTGAGCCAAACTTTTTCATCGTAAGCCAAAATTGGGGCCGAATAAAAAGGATGCAGCTTCAACATAACTGTATAAGCCTTTTCTTTTGCATTGCTATCTGCCGGGTAGGAAAGAAAATCTTTCCCTTGTTTTCTTAACTCCCAAAGTCCCTCCTCAGATATATGTAAGAGTATGCCTTCTCTTCGTCGATTTCTTTCCGGTAATTCTTTTGTGAAGTGTTCTTCTACTGCGTAAATACCTCGGCTTTGTCCATTTATTTTTATTCCTGCAAAAAAATATTTTGTCGCCAACAAATCCTGTTCGGTTAGAAATTGGTGGTACAAGTATTCATGTAAAAAATTTCGTGTTTGTGGTGATTGAATTGAAAATTCCCGCATTCCCTGCCACACATTGTTTTCTTTGAGTTCAATTCTAAACGACCATTTTATGCCCATAATATGGTCTGTCCAATCTCCCTTTAACCTGATTTCTGCCGGCAGGGAATCGCCATTGCAAACCCACATTGCAGGGAAACTCACTTTATCTTTCCTTTCTATAATTCCTTTTTTTAAAGCATCAATTCGGTAGGCTGAAATCCTTTCCCACACGTTCGGTTCTATTACAATATTAGCGGCAGGGAGGGTG
>JAYSVQ010000001.1:0-8881 GCA_043718485.1 Bacteroidota bacterium | reverse complement strand
TTTTACCCGAAGCTTAGGACTGACTTTTACTGCTGCAAATCAAGGAAGGGTTGATGAGCCCTTACGGGCTATTAATGATATGAATAGAGACTCAATTTGGACGAATTTATTATCATTTACCCCTCAACAATCGCCCGAGGGTTATGTGGCATCTGATAGTTCCAGGCCCTATTTTTTACCGGGCAAAGACAAACTGATTAACCTGGGAAGAAACATTAATTACAATCACAGTATTGGTTTGACATACACCCTACCCTTCGATAAATTTCCCTGGACGAATTTCTTGGGGGGCAATTTGTCTTATCAGGGAAATATGAATTGGACTGCTGCGCCCGATAACAATCCCTCGCTGGGTAACAATCTTGGAAACGGAAATACTATTCAAGCTAATGGCAGGTTGCAATTAAACAACCTGTATACTAAAATTCCTTTTATTAAGAAAATTCTCAACGAGTCAAAAGGCCCTGCCAAAGTAGCGCCTAAACAGGGTAGCGACCTTAAAGTTGACCCTAAAGAAAAACAACAAGTCAAGCCGGCTGCGCCAGATGCAAAAGAAGAAGATTCAACTTTTCATTTTCTAAAAGTGATTGGCAAGGAGTTTATTCGCATTGTTACTAGTGTTCAAAATGTAGATTTAACGTATAGTACGAATAATGCAACCTCATTACCCGGTTACATGCCTAATACCGATAATTTTGGATTAGATTTTAAACACTATTACGAACTTGATTCCGGCGTATATAAAAAATCTACGGTTTTGCCGCCCACACTTCCCTTTATATTTGGTTTGCCGCTCGATACAACAAGTTTGGCATTTCATGGAAAAGAAAATGGTTGGTTGTCACGTGACCCTGCTTTGACCCGGCCTTACACTGTAAATAAAGGAAGAACCCTATCAGGTAGAACATCAATCACCTTGTTCAGAGAATTGAAAATTGACTTGACAGCAAATCAAGATGTAAGGGAAAATTTCAGCTCCATTTTACGATGGGATACGGCCTCTTTGGATGACCATTTCGTTTTCGACAACAAACTTAATACAGGTTCTTATTCTACATCTTATATTTTTATTCCCTCCGCACTTGAAAGAGTTAAGGAAGATGGTGTATCAAAGGCTTTTACAGCTTTTGATAATGCACGATTTGATATTTCTCGGCGGCAAGCTGAAAAAGTCGGTTCAGATTCAAAACCTCAGTTAGGCGGATATTATTACGGTTTCAATAAAAATCACCAGGATGTATTAATTCCTGCCTTTTTGAGTGCCTATACCGGGCGAAGTGTAAACAAAATTGGGCTCTCAGCTTTTCCTGCAATTCCATTGCCCAATTGGTCGGTGAACTTTAATGGATTGTCAAAAATCGCATTCTTCAAGAAATTTGCCAATACCATTACCATTAAACATGCATATCGGGGAACCTATACTGTGGGGAATTATTTATCTAACATTCGCTACGTAGAAAATGAAAGTGGTTTTACAGATTCAACTGTATTTGTGGATGTAATTAATGGGGATTCGGTAGTTAATTATCAAACCTCAAACAACATTTCAGATGTTTCCATCATGGAGCAATTTGCGCCTTTGATTGGCGTGAGTGTGAATTTCAAAAATGGACTTACAGGCTCTTTTGATTTCAAGCAAAGTCGAAATCTTACTTTCAGAGTCGGTAATATTCAATTAACCGAATCTACTTCTAAAGACTATTCGATTACCCTTGGATGGCGAAAAGATAAAATGAACAAAACCATTTCGCTTTTTGGTAAAGAGCTTCAACTCAAAAACAGTTTGAATGCTCAATTTAACCTTACCCTTTCTGACCGAAAGCAGCGAAACCGAACTTTAGAGCCAAACCAACCCCAAGGGCTAACCGGGGGGAACCGCAACATTCTCATTGGGCCTAAAATTGACTATACTGTGAACTCAAGGCTAAATGTAATGTTCTATATCGACATGAATATCAATAAACCTCATATTTCAACTTCTTTCCCCACTCGATTTACCCAATTAGGGTTTAAGATAAGGTTTACGCTTTGATTGTCAGGTAGCTGATATTTTTCGGTTTCACATTTTAAGACTTCCCTTATATTTGTGCACTTTAATAAAATACGCACATGAATTTTCCATCAGATTTGTTGTACACAAAAGACCATGAGTGGGTCAAAATCGAAGGTGATAAGGCCACAATAGGCATTACCGAATTTGCCTCAGGTGAATTGGGCGATATAGTTTATGTCGAAATTGAAACCTTAGGTGAAGCGCTAAATGAGCACGACGTGTTTGGTTCAGTTGAGGCGGTGAAAACAGTTTCTGACCTTTATATGCCTTTAAACGGAACCATAGAGGAAATTAACACTTCATTAAATGATACCCCTGAGGTAGTTAACCAAGATCCGTATGGAAAGGGTTGGATGGTGAAAGTAAAAGTTTCAGGTTCGACGAGCCAACTTTTAAAGGCTGATGAGTATAAAAAGATGATTGGCCAAGGCTAATCTTCGTTCCAGTAATTCAAGTCCTTTCCTTTTTTCTGTTTTGTCTTTTGATTAATGTAGCGCAATAATTGGTAGGCAGCAACTGGGTCAAAAAGAGGCATTACGGGTGCTTTTAATCGGGTTTGATGCTCCTGGTAATAAACCGTTCTCCCGACCAGAATTCGCTCACCCGGGTCTAAATCCATGTTTTTTATGAAGGTCGACAAAACCCTTGGGTCAAGATTGTCACGTGCATTCAATTCATTGATATCGGGCCTTACCCCCATAGCTAAAATTGCCGTTTTCAATTTCTCCGGACTGTCATAGGGAAAAATTTTCACTGTATCCAATAAAATGGAGTCCTCTGGCAAATAGTGAATCGCATATATGTAGGGTGATTCTTCTTCTCCTTCAAATTCAATAAGATAATCGCTAACCGAAAACCAAATCTTTTTAAATCCCAAACAAGAAATCCACAGCGTGTCGCCGGCAACTACGGGAATGCTGTAAAATCCGTCCATGCTGGTGAGCATTCCCCTTCTTGACCGGTTTACTTGAATAGTAGCAAAGGAAACGGGCTCTTGGTTGGTTTTTGCCACAACAAGACCCGATAATTGATAAATTCTATCAGGCCCCATTGTTTGGGCTGAAAGGGTACAAAAGGGTACTCCAAACAATAGGGTAGTCCAGACAAGATTCACAATTCTGTGCATCATGATTCAAAGGTAGAAATAAAAATTATGGCTTTCATTTAAGGCAAAAATTGAAATTTGCTGATTCGCTCATCAAAGACGAACCTCATGCTTACAAAGTTGCGTTTGGAAATTTTTTCCCCTCAAAATCTTGTTAAAATAGTGTAGTTTCAGGGCCTTGGTTGTCAATCTAGCATTTAAATCAATAATTCTAAGCCCCCTCTCCTGGCTTTATGGGGCAGGGGTAGGCCTTAGGAATCTGGCATATACCCTTGGAATTATACCAAAAATAAAAATACCGGTTCCTGTTTTATCCATAGGAAACCTTACCGTAGGCGGAACAGGTAAAACTCAGTTCATCATAGATTTGATTCCTAAATTGACTGAAGAAGGTGTAAAATGTGCCATTCTCAGCCGCGGATACGGAAGAAAAACCAAAGGCTTTTTTTCGGTTAACGAAAACATCCATTCTACCTTGGAAGTGGGTGACGAAGCCGTAATGCTAAAATCAATATTTCCTGAAATTGAAGTGGCGGTTTGTGAAGATAGAGTGTTGGGTGTGCTAAAAATTTTAGAAAAGAATAAACCAGACATCATTATTCTAGACGACGCTTTTCAGCATCGCCGAATTCATCGTGACCTCGATATCGTTCTGTTGGATGCATCCATTGCGAAATGGAAATGGAACTTATTGCCCTTGGGAAGACAAAGAGAGGCACAATCTGCCCTAAAAAGGGCAGACCTTTGTTTGCTCAGCAAATGCCAAAGTGAAAGCAGCATTCAAAATTTGCCGCTGATTGATGGGGTAAAGGATTTTCCGGCATTTGATATTAGGCCCCTTTGCATGTATTCTTTTGAGGGTTCACAACAATTTGAGGCCTCAGTTTTTCCGTTTGTTCACGTTTTCCTTTTTTCAGGGCTGGGAAATTCAGCCCAATTTCAGGCCTCAATTGAAAGTGCAGGCTTTATTGTGGTAGGCCATGCCCAATTTTCAGACCATCATTCCTTTACAGAACGAGAGATTGTTAGGATTTTGGATAAATTTGACCGCTTAAATCAAAACAAGTCTGCAGCTTTGCTGTGTACTGAAAAGGATTTTTTCAGAATGAAAAATAATCCCGTAATAAATAATTTTTTGACCCGACCTGTATTTTATGTTCGACCTGGATTGGTTTGGTTAAAAGGAAAAGAAAGAGTTGAAGAAAAAATCATGACACTGACCTCAAAAAATGGAAGAAAAATTAAATGATGCACACGAGTACATTCGTAAAATGTATTCGGGTTTCCCAAAAGTTGGAATCGTTTTAGGAACAGGCCTCGGTGGCCTGGTTAATGAAATTGAAATTCAAAAAGAGATCCCCTATAACTTCATTCCTCATTTTCCGATTAGCACGGTCGAAAGTCATTTTGGTAAATTAATTTTTGGCCAAATGTCGGGGAAACCCGTTGTCGCAATGCAGGGCAGATTTCATTTGTATGAAGGGTATGATATGGGCCAAATTACCTTTCCCATACGCATCATGAAAATGCTTGGGGTTGAAACCTTATTCATTTCCAACGCTGCAGGAACTGTAAATCAAGCCTTCAAAAAAGGGAGTTTAATGCTGATTGAAGACCATATCAATTTGCAGGGAACAAGTCCTTTAGTGGGTCCAAATCTGGTTGATCTTGGCCCACGCTTCCCCGATATGAGCCAGCCCTATGATGCAGAACTTATGGTCAAAGCCAAAGCGATTGCTGTTGAAGAAAAAATTACCATGCACAAAGGGGTTTATGTTGCTCTCGTTGGCCCAAACCTTGAAACAAGGGCAGAATATAGATATTTGAGAATTATCGGTGCCGACCTTGTCGGCATGTCAACGGTACCAGAGGTAATCGTTGCAAACCATATGGGAATAAAGGTGCTTGCGATTTCTGTAATTACAGATGATTGTGACCCTGATTTTTTGAAGCCGGTTGATATTTCCGAAATTATTCAGGTTGCCAAAAATGCAGAGCCCAACCTCACCCGCATTTTTTCTAGATTGATAAGAGAATTTTAAATTGAAAACGCTCGCCATTTTAGGATTGGTTTTCTTTTATGGACTTTGTCTCCAGGCACAAGTCGCCGTTCCTGATTCAGTAAAAAAAGACACAATTGAAAAAATAATTGTGCCAAAAACCTTGCAATATGATGCTGAGAAAATGTTTCAACAGCAAGGGTATCAATCCTCTATTGTTCCTAACCCCGATCGCCTCCTGTATCAAGATGAACTAGAGGCTTTGAAGGGTTTCTCGAATTCATTAGGCATGATTGGGCACCCCTATCGCAGGTATTTGAATGGGGTAAATGCGAATTGGTTTCGTGAAGGTATTTGGCAAGATCCCCTGAGCAGACAAGAAGATGTGTATACCCTGAATCCAGAATCGGGAGCCAAGTTTTTCGACAGCCGAACCCCAAGCGTAAATTTTTTGTTTTACCAACACAATGGCGGCACCGAAGGTAAAATGAATCGAGTAGCCGTTGATGCTACCCAAAATATTGTCCATTGGCGAACATTAGCTTTGGAATTCAACGCATTTATTTTCCGGAATTTTATTTAAAGCAATCTTCAGGCATATATAATATTTACACAGGTCTAAGGTTACGCACCTTAAATAATAAAGCCCATTTGTTTCTTTCAGGCATTTACAATCATAATAATTCAGAGCTAAATGGGGGCCTCATTCGCAATGAAAAGCAAGATCTGGACTCTATTTTTTTTGATGAAGGCAGCGCAATCGTCGGCTTGTCGGGTGTGCGGTTATTTCGAAAAACCCGAGGCATTACAGCCAGACAGGTGTATCAATTTTTTGGTGACTCTACCCTTACAAATCATAGAATTACCTCGAATATTACAGTTCATGCCGGCGAATATTTGCGTGAATATTTAGACCCGAACCTATCCAGCCTTCCGACTTTTGATGTGAATCAAAATATTTATCCAACTATTGCCAAACCCATTGGCATTAGGGATGTTTCAACGGTAGGCACCCTAAAAATGAATCTTGGACTAAGCTATAAATATAATGTCTCGAATTACCTGCATTATCTCAGGCTGAGTGGAATCGCATCTGAAGAGAAATACGATCAGGCGCATTTGTCTTTTTCGAGAAAGGATAAAAGAATCGGATTTGAATCCGCCGCCGGCTTTGCAAAGGAATTAGCAGAATCAAAAATCGTTGCCGATTTTTCTCTTTCAAGTTCAACCGGGTCCTTACTGAAAAATGACTATTATTTCAGAACCGATTGGTCGCTAGAAGCAGGAAAAAAAATCTTAGATTATTCAATTGTCGATACCTCACTCGCTGCGCGAGAAGGGGGTAAACGTTGGTATGAATTTGAAAGTCACCGGCCGTTGCGATTTACTTTGGGCTACCTCAGTTCAGTTCGGTACTTGTCATATTATCAAACCTACTGGCATGCACCCGAAAACAACCGATTTCATTCTGACTCAAAATTTGTCAGCCCAAGTTTAGAGCACTTTTATTTTGAAGTCGGATATACAGGCAAAAAAAAGCAAAAAGGAAATCAAATCCTTCGGCCCAATTCAGCGAATACAAAAATGTTCAGCTCATTCGTTCAGCGACATTTTTATTATGACACAGATATGCAACCGAAACAATTGCCGGTTGGTCAGGCCCTTGCCTATGGAGGATTGGATTTCAGTTTTAATCTCAGACTGTTCAAAAAATTAAACTTACAAAATAACCTTACGTTGCTGTCGCCTGTAATTCAGGATACCTTATCAGATTTTTTTATTCATTTCAATCGAATGTTACCCGGTTGGTTTGGAAAAGCGAGTTTATTGTATGAAAACTCAGACCTGCCCATTGCAGATTATCTTTCTTTTCAGGCTGTTTTATGGTATTGGGGTGCGCACGAAGCCCAAGCGTTTGACCCTTTGTCAACTGAGTTTTATCCGACCAAAATCCCTTTTATGGCGCCCGCTTATATTCCCGATTATACAGTTGTTAGCCCTTTTCAATTTTTTGGATTGTACACCCGATTCGATCTCACCGCTACCGTTCGCATAAAAAGTGCAACCCTTTTTGCGCGTTTAATTCACATCAATGAAGTATTGAGTGGCTATCAGGCTTATTATTCAACGGCCTATTACCCTATGATTCAAAGAACCCTTTTGTTCGGTCTGAATTGGAATTTTTTGAATTAAAAGACTGATTGTCAGAGAAGTTAAATCACCCTTAGTCAAACCATTTTTGGCAAAGGATGAGGAAAGTCTTATCTTTGCACCCGGTTTTTGAAACCCTAATTTTTCTAATTTTTATGAGTACAATGGAAATATCAGCAAAGGATGTCGCAGAATTGCGCAGAGTGACAGGCGCCGGAATGATGGATTGTAAAAAAGCGCTCACCGAAGCTGCAGGCGATTTTGAAAAGGCAATTGAATTCCTTCGCAAAAAAGGACAAAAAGTTTCTTCTTCACGCCAGGATAGAGATGCAAAAGAAGGCAGTGTATTTGCGCGGTCAAATGACAAGGGTGATAGAGCCGTTTTGGTTGAGCTCAATTGCGAAACCGATTTCGTTGCGAGAAACGAAGACTTTCAAACCTTAGGGCAAACCATAGCAAATTTAGCTTTTGACAATAGTCCAAATAACCTGGAGTCATTGTTGGATTTGCCTATGAATGGCAGGCCCGTAAAAGATCATTTAGTGGATGCGATGGGGAGAATAGGAGAGAAAATTGATATACGCACCTACGAAAATCTCACAGCCGAAAAAGTGATTACTTATATTCACCCCGGTGCGAGAGTAGGCGTTTTGGTTGCTTTCAATGGCACAGATGGAAAAAATGTGGAGCAATTAGGAAAAGATATTGCGATGCAAATTGCGGCTATGAAGCCTGTTGCGGTAGATAAAGATGACCTTTCACCCGCTGTGGTCGAAAAGGAAATTGAAATTCGTAAAGAATTATTGAAAAACGACCCTAAAAATGCAGGTAAACCTGAGGATCTTTTGCAGAAAATTGTATTGGGTTCGATTGGTAAATTTTATCAAGAAGTAACCCTGCTCAATCAAGAGTTTGTAAAAGATACGAGCAAAACAGTAGCCCAATATTTGAAAGAGCATAATCCTAACCTAAAGGTTAAGGCATTTTCTCGAGTTCAGCTTGGTGGCAATTAATAATTCAAAAGGGAGAATTTTATTCTCCCTTTTTTTTACTCATTCACAAAATTTTACCCCCTGAAATGCGAAAAAAATTTAAAAGAGTCTTACTTAAACTAAGTGGCGAAGCCCTTATGGGAGAGCGGGATTTTGGTATCGACCCCAGCATTATGGATACCTATGCAAGAGAGATTGCAGAAGTGGCAAAACTAGGTATCGAAATTGCCATTGTTATCGGTGGGGGAAATATTTTCAGGGGCATACAAGCAGAAAAAAGTGGCATGGATAGAGTGCAGGGGGATTACATGGGCATGTTGGCAACCGTAATCAATGCAATGGCCTTGCAGGAGGCCCTCGAAAGGGTGGGCGCCAAAACAAGGGTACAATCCGCAGTAGAAATTAACAAGGTGTGCGAGCCCTATATTCGCCGACGTGCAACGCGGCACCTTGAAAAAGGCAGAATTGTAATTTTTGGAGGTGGCACCGGCAACCCTTTCTTTACCACCGATACGGCTGCCTCATTAAGAGCAATAGAAATTGGGGCAGAAGTAGTGTTGAAAGGTACTCGGGTCGATGG